>DAIDHB010000372.1 GCA_027452145.1 Planctomycetales bacterium | reverse complement strand
GAAGCCGTCGTGCTGGCGGGTCAGGACGCTGAGCCGCATGGCGGTGTGCGTCTCGGGCGGCAGGCGATACCAGAAGGCGCGGAAGAACGCGTAGAGATTGAGCGATTCGTCGTCGGCCGGGTCATAAGCGGCGAGCAGCTCGCGGAACAGCGGCTGGATAACGGCGACCTTGACGAGCGCGGAGGCGGCGGCCGAGCCGCCGGCGACCGTTGCGGAGAGCCGGTCGGCGCGGGTCTCCTGCGAGCGGGCGACGGGCTCGATCAGGCGGGATGCCTCGCGGAGGCAGAAGCGGGCCCAGGCGCCCAGCGGTCCGAACAGGCGATGGCCCTCGCGCTCGATGGCCAGCTCGAGCGTCTCGACGAACCGCGCCGAGCGGGCGGCGCGGGTCGCGTCGCCGCGGGCCAGGTGCGCCAGCTCGTGCGCGATGACCGCGCGCAGCTCGCCCTGGGTCAGCACGCGGAACAGCGGCAGCCCGATGATCAGGGCGCGCGACCGTCCCCACGCGACCACGCCGCAGCAGGGGAGATAGGTCAGGCGGACCTGGCCCGGCGGCCGGACGCCCAGCCTGCGGCCGACCGTGTCGATCGTGGCGAAGAGCTGGGGCGCGTCGACCCGCGCCAGCACGGGGCCGAGATCGCTGTCGGGATCGAGGGTCTCGACGCGGAACCAGAGCCCGCCCAGCCGGGCGACGACACCCGACCAGTCGTCCAGCTCGTTGCGGAGCCACGAGGCGAGCACCGGCACAAAGCCGCCGAAGGCCAGCATCACGACGGTGCCGGCCAGGGTGCCGGCCCAGTAGAGCCGCTCGATCAGCCGGAGCATCCAGTTCCGCCAGACCAGGCCGACGCCGCCGACCCGCGCCGGCGGCCGGCTCGCGGCGGCCGATTCGACCCGGCCGCGGGCCGACGCCCGCTCCTCGGCCTCGAGCGGGCGTCCGCATCGGGCGCATCGGTCGGGGGATCCGGCGGACGACGGCGCGTCGACGTCCGGTTCGCCCGCACAGCGACGGCAGAGCAGCCCCCCCGATGCTCCGGCTCCCGCCCGGCCCATGCCCGACCTCCGCGACCCCCGGGTCGATCGATCTCTCCGCGCCCCCCGGCTCGATCGATCTCTCCCCGCCTCCACTGTATCGAGATGCGATGCCACAGTGTATCTCCGAGTGATTACGGGGAACAGCCGGCTCCGCCCGGCGGCGAGCCGCGGCGCCCGCGCGTCGGGGCGCATCCGGGGGGCGGTCGTGGTGATGGCGTCGTCGGCGTCGGTGAACGGGTGCATGGCCGTGTCGCCCTGGGTGAAAGGTGGCTGAGACGCGGTTTCCGACGGGATCGGCCGGACTCACCGCAGAGGGGTCCCACGCCCCCCGCCCCCCGTTCCGTCGTCGGCCATCCGACGGGCGGCGGCGAGCCGGGCCGCGAGCGCGGGGTCGTCGGGCTGGAGCTCGAGGAGGCGCTCGAGGTGCCACGCGGCGGCGGGGCCCTGGCGGGCGCGCTCGAGGCGGTGGGCCTCGCGACGGTGCCAGGCGACGCGGGTGCGCGAGGCCGGCGGCGCGACCGGATGGCCCGGGTCGGGGCCGCGGGACCGCAGGCGGCTCCAGGCGTCGGCCAGAGCGCCGGCGCGCAGCGGGACCTCGCCGCCGGTCTCGTCGATCTTGCGGCCGGAGAGGACCTGGGCGTGGAGGAACACGACGTCGGCGGCGCGCTCGTCGGTCGGCAGCGGCCAGATTCGCGCGGTGCCGTCCATACCGGCGGTGAGCAGGTCGCGGCCGTCGGGGTGGAACTCGACCGAGCCGACGCGGGTGCGGTCGCCGTGCACCAGGGGCGGCGAGAGCGGCTAGCCGGTCTCGGTGTCCCAGAGTCGCGCGGTGCCGTCGAGGCTACACGTCGCCAGGCGACGGCCATCGGGGCTGAATGCGGCCATCAGCACCCGGTGCTGGTGGACCATCGGCCGGGTGAGGGGCTCGCCGGTCGCGGCGTCCCAGACCCGCGCCGTCCGGTCCTCGCTGGCGGTGGCGATCCGGCGGCCGTCGGGGCTGTAGGCGGCGTAAAGCACGCCGTCGGTGTGCCGCAGCGGCACGCCCAGCGGCTCGCCGGCGGCCAGGTCCCACTGCCGCGCGCCCAGCTCGGTGAAGCCGGGGTCGGCGCAGGCGGTGAGCAGCGCGCGGCCGTCCGGGCGGAAGGCGACGGACGACACCGGGGCGCCGAGCTCGAGCGGCGGCACCACGGGGGTGCCGGCGGCGGCGTCGAACACGCGGGCCTTGCCGTCGAGCGAAGCCGTGGCGAGGCATCGGCCGTCGGGCGAGTAGGCCAGGGCGACGACAGGGCCGCCGTGCTCGAGCGGGGGAATCGCGGTCCGGCTGACGGCGACGTCCCAGATGCGCGCGCGGCCGTCGGCGGAGGCCGTGGCGAGGCGCGAGCCGTCGGGGCTGAAGCGGACGTCGCGCACCGGCCCGTCGTGACGAAGGGGATACGAGGCGGGCCGCCCCGTCTCGGCGTCCCAGACCCGCGCCGTGCCATCCTCTCCCGCGGTGGCGACGCGGCGGCCGTCGGGGCTGAAGTCGACGCGGGTGATCGGCCCCTCGTGGGCGAGCGGGGGCGAGATCGGCGCGCCGGTCGCGGCGTCCCAGACCCGCGCCGTGCCGTCGTCGCCGGCGGTCGCAAGCAGCGCACCGCGTCGGCCGAGGACGGCGTGATGGACGCCGCCGGCCTGCTCGACCATGACCGCGGGCACGCCGACGGCGGCGAGGTTCCACAGCCGGGCGGTCGCGTCGGATCCGGCGGTTAGCAGGCGGGTGCCGTCGGCCGCGAACCGGACGCGGGCGACGCTGCCGCCGTGGTAGAGCGGCGGCGACAGCGGGGCGCCCGTGGCGACGTCCCACACCCGCGCTGTTCCGTCGAGCCCGGCCGTCGCGATCCGCGCGCCGTCCGGCCCGAGGGCGACCTCGGCGATGCCGATGGCGTGGCTGATCGACCCCCCGTCGGATCCGACCGGCCGGCCGGTGCGGGCGGACCAGACGCGCGCCGTGCCGTCTCCGCCGGCCGTCGCCAGCAGGCGGCCGTCGGGGCTGAACGCCAGGCTGACGACCCGCCCCGAATGGGCGATGGCGGGGATGGCCGGCGCGCCGGTGGCCAGGTCCCAGACCCGGGCGGTGCCGTCCTCGCCGGCCGTGGCGAGGCGCGAGCCGTCGGGGCTGAAGGCCAGCCGCCGTGCGCCATGGTGCCGGGGTGCTGCTGGAGCGGAGGCCAGCCCACCGCCTTCGGCCCGCAGGGCCAGGATCGTGCCGTCGGCGGCGACGGCCGCGACGGTGCGGCCGTCGGGCGACGCGGCGAGGCCAACGGGCGGCGCGCCGAGCCAGCGGGGCTCGCCCAGGGGGCGCGCCTGGCGGGCATCGAGGGCGCGGACCGAACCGTCGGCGCAGGCCGAGACCGCGACGCGGTCGGCGTCGGCGAAGGCGACGAATCGCACCGGCGAGCCCTGGGGGATCTTCAGGCACGCCACCGACCCGAAGTCGGCCGAGCCGCGGCGGTCCTCCAGGTCCCATACGCGGACCGATCCGTCCTCGGCGGCGGTGGCGAGCCGCCGGCCGTCGCGGCTGAACGCGCCGTAATTGACCGGGCCGTCGTGCGCCAGCGGGCCCATGATCGGCGTCCCGGTGGCGAGGTCCCACACCAGCGCCGTGCCGTCCTCGGACGCCGTCGCCAGCCGGCGGCCGGTCGGGTCGATCGCGGCCCATCGAATCGGCCGGTCGTGGACGAACAGCGCGTCGAGCGAGGGCGACTGGTCGAACAGGATGCCCACGCGCAGGCGGTGGGTCTCGGCGGCGTGGGGCACGTCGCGGTCGTACATCAGGGCCTCGGCGAACCAGGGCAGGGCACCCGTGGTGTCGCCCTGGTCGAGCAGGCGGGTGCCGCTGGCGACGGCGATGCGGACCAGGCGATTGCGGATGTCCTCGGCGCGGGCGTCGGCGATCAGCCGGGCGAGCCGCTCGTTCCGCGCCGAGGAATACGCGTGCTCGGCCTGGCGGTAGTAGGCCAGCGCGGCGAACCCTGCGACGGCCGCCGAGCCCACGATCAGGGCGGCGATGCCGGCCGAGAGGTGCGCGATCAGCCGGTTGCGTCGATACCAGCGGCGGGCCCGCTCGAGCCGCCCCGGCGCCCGGGCGGCGATCGGCTTGCCCGCCAGCCGCCGCTCGAGGTCGGCCGCGACGGCGCGGGCCGAGGCATAGCGCCGGCGCGGGTCCTTGTCCAGGCACTTCAGGCAGATCGCCTCGAGGTCCCGGTCGACGCCCGGAACCGCCAGCGACGGCGACGCCGGATCCTGCTCGCGCACCTGACGAAGCGTGTCGAACAGCGTCTCGCCCTGGAATGGCGGCCGGCCGACCAGGAGCGCATAAAGCACCGCGCCCAGGCCGTACACGTCGGCCGCCGTGGTCACCTCGCCGCGAGGGCCGGCAACCTGCTCGGGCGCCATGAACGACGGCGTGCCCAGGATCAGCCCGGTCTGCGTCACCCGGCTGTCGGCCTCGAGCGACCGCGCCAGGCCGAAGTCGGTGACGTGGGCCCGGCCCCGAGAGTCCAGCAGGATGTTCGACGGCTTGAGGTCGCGGTGGAGGATCCCGCGCTGGTGGGCGTAGTGCACGGCGCGGGCGACGTCGGCCATGAGCCGGGCGATGGTCTCGGGCTCGCCGCGGAGCCGGCCGGCGTGGCGCTCGAGGTCGACGCCGTCGATCAGCTTGAGGATCAAGAAAGGCCGGCCGCGGTGCTCGCCCATCTCGTAGATCGGGACGATGCCCGGGTGATCGAGCCGGGCGACGGCCTCGGCCTCGATGCGGAACCGGCGCGCGGCGTCGTCGCCGGGCCGGAGGGTGCCCGGGCGGATCGTCTTGAGCGCGACGATCCGATTGAGGCTGATCTGCCGGGCCTTGAACACGATCCCCATGCCGCCAACGGCAATGGACTCGAGCAGCTCGAAATCGCCGATCCGCCCGCCGGGGCGGAACTCGGGGTCGAGCGGCTCGCCGGAGGCGAGGTCGGCGACGGTGGAAACGCGTCCGGCCCCGCGACCGGGGAGGATCCCGGCGGCCTCGGCGCCGGTGCGGCCCATCGACCCGGCCAGGCGGCGGAGGTGCTCGTCGTCATCGAGGAACGAGGCGAGCTCGCCGGCGAGGTCCGGGTGCCGCGCGAGGAACTCGCCGCGGTCCGGCGCGCGGCCGGACTCGGCGTCCAGGAGATACTCGGCCATCGCGTCCTCGAGCCGGCGCTCGCGCACCAGCGATGGCGATGGCGACGACGGCGGCGGTGTCGGGTTGGGTCCCTGAGGCCTGGCGGTCGCGGCCATCGGCGGTTCCTCCGGTAACTCTGGCGAACCGTCGACGTGAGTCGCCGGGTTCGTTTCAGGCATGACCCGGCGACTCACGTCGCCGGTTCGCCCAGCACCCGGCGACTCACGTCGCCGGTTCGCCCTAACGGTCCGGCTGCGGCGTACGGGTCGCGCCGAGCTGCTCGCGCAGGTTCTTCAGCCCGCGCTTCAGCAGCCCGGCGACCGAGCCGGTGGTGCGCCCCAGCCGGTCCGAGACCTCGGCGAGGCTGAAGCCCTGCCAGTAGTGGAGGACCAATGCCTCGCGCTGGTCGACGGGCAGTCGGGCCAGGGCATCGGCCAGGTGGACCGCCTGCTCGTGGCGCTGGGCGTGCTCGCTGGGCGTCGGCCCGTCGGCGGCCAGCCACTCGCCCAGGCGGACCGAGGACTGCGCCAGCTCGTGCTCGAGCGACCGCTCGCGGCTGGCGTCGCGCTTCTGGCGGCCCTGGGCGCGCATGGCGTCGGCGACGTTCCGCGCCAGGATCGTGCGCAGCCACGCGGCCCGCTCGCCGTCGGTGCCGCCCCGGAACTGCTCGCGCTTCTGGTACGCCTCCAGCAGGGTTTGCTGGACCAGGTCGGAGGCATCCAGCTTGCCCGCCGGGCGCGCGCCGACCTGCACCCGGGCCAGCAGCCGCAGGTAGTTGCGGTACCGCTCGAGCTCCTCTCCACCCGGGAAACCGTCATGTGCCTCGATCATCGCGGGCCCCCGGGTTAATGGCGTCATCCGCCCCTCCCGTCGGGCGCGCCGCCCGATCGCCTGGTCCCATCTTCGCCCGGCGGCCGCGCCGGGCTCAAGGCCGACGGCCGGCTCGGGTCGGTCGCGGCGGGCTCGCGGGCGCCGGGTCGGGACGGCGAGGGGACGCCCGCCGGCGCGCGGCGGACCGGTCCGGTCCGAGCGTCCAGCCGGCCGCGAGCGACACCGTCGGGAGGATCGCCGACGACGACACGCCATTCCCCATCCGTTCCAGCGCATTGCGGAGCACCACGAGCGTGGACACCGTGCGATCCCTGGGTTCGTCCCCGATATTTGCGAGGATCGCGTTGGGTTCGTTCCCCCGAATTCCGGGGTGGCCATTGGGTTCGTTTCCTCGAATTCCGGGGCGGCCATTGGGTTCGTTTCCTCGAATTTGGCGGGCGGCGATGTCGGCGGGCCGCGAGACCGGCCCGTCGGCGGCCGGCCCGGAGACGGCGGCCCGGTCGGGGAGGGTCGAGGCGGCGGCTGAGCGGGCGGCGGCGGCGGCGGCGGCGCGGCGGGTCGGGTCGTTGGGTTCCGCGGGCGCCTCACCGTCCCGGGGACCGGGCCGCGTCGGCGGGTTCGTGGATCGGGGCGTGACGGTCGCCTCGGTCGTGGCGGCGGGCGGTTTGGGCGGTGCCGGAGCCGGTGAAGGTGCCGAGGCGGGCGTTGGGGCGGCCGGCACGATCCCGGCGCCGGCGGCGGCGGCGGGCGGGCCTGGGTCTGGGTTCGTTCGGGCCGTGGGCGGGACCGCCCCGACCCTGAACGGGACGGACAAGGCCGGGGCATCGGCCTCGGCCTGGACGGCCTCCCGCTGTCGGCGGCGGAGGGTGTCGAGGATGCGGAGCAGCGTCCGGTTGCTGGAGACCTGATGGCGACGCAGCCACTCGCCGGTCGGCGAGTTGTCGAACTCGATCTCGGCCGCGGTGGCCGCGTTGCGCCGCTCGAGCTGGAGCCTCAGGAGCTCTTCGAGCCGCTCGACCTCCTTGCCGACGAGGGCCTGCAGCACCTGGCGTGCCGCCTCGGGGCTGGCCGGACGCGTGGCGAGCGAGTCCCGGTCGGCGAGCCGGTTGGCGAACGGTTCCCGCTCGAGGCGCCACAGCTCACTGTTGATGTCGTCGAACGCCGAGCGCTTCTCGGGCTCGAGCACCCAGCAGGCAAGGTAGATTTCCATCACGCGACGGTCGTCGGCCGCGTCGAGCGGCTGCCGGCCCAGCAGCCGGATCGCGCGCAGGCGGTCGGGCGCCTGCCACCTGTGCCCCTCCTCGATCAGCTCGCCCAGCTCGGTCCAGCGGTCGATCATCCAGGCGCAGCCCAGCGGCAAGGATTCCAGCCGGTGAACCAGAACCTCGGGTGTATCCGGATTATGGGCGTCGTTGGTCCACGAGACGCGGGGCGGGGCGCTGAGCCCCGGGTCGTCATGGGGATAAAGCGCGATCGGCCCGCGTTGATCCCAGAACAGCCGCTGCCCCAGCGCGGCGACGTGCTCGGCCTCGGCGGCGGCCTGATCCAGGCCCGCGCTGATCCTCGCCGCCTCGAGGCGTGCCGTACAGGCCCGATCGGCGCGCTCGAGCTGCCACGAGACGTCGACGGCGCGCCGGACGAGGAACCGATCGACGTCGTCCTTCGGCTTGAGGATCCGCTGCCACTCGTCGTGCCGCGCCTGGAGGACATCGGGATTCTCGCCCGGCAGCACCGGCTCCGTGGCAAACATCCCATGCTTGACCGCATTGAACCGCGACTTTTCCTTGCCGGCGGCGGTGCGTGGCCCGGTGCTTTTCTGGGCGTTGCGTCGATTGGCCTCGATCCGGGCGGCAGAGGTCCCGTTGGTGCTGCTCATGGCGTGTGTTTCCCTTCGTCGGGATGGTCGGGCTGGTCCAAGTGCGCGGTAGAAGGGCGGTTCGGTCCGGATTCCTGGAGTTGCAAGACGTGAGTTGCCAGTTTCCTACATAGAGATTATGGGAAACTTTTCGGGGGTTGATGCGGGTTTTTGGAAATTTTTTTCGGAATTGTCGATTGAGAGCGAGGGCAACCGAGGGCCGGAGAGCCTGGGAGGGTCACTGTTCACGAGTCGAGGATGACAGGGGTGCGGAAGATGTCGGGCCTCGAACTGACGACGCATGGATGCTTCGAGCGATCACACCGACGCGAAGGCTCACGCGACTTCGTCGAAGTGGCGGGCGATTTCGAAGGAGCCGTTGGTTTGGTTCCCGACTCCTCGGTGTCTCTCGTCGGCGCGGATTTGCCGCCAGCCGGGCCGGGCTGGGCCGACCCGACCCGACCCGACCCGGCTCCCGTCCTGCCTCGCCGGGGACGAGGCCGGGCCGGTGGGCTGGCGGGCGACGGCCCACCGGCCCGAGACCGGATCAATCGGCCCAGATCGGGACCACTGGCACGGTCTCGGGGCGATGTCACCGTACCGGTCACTCGGTGGTTGTGAGGATCGAGGCCGGGTAGTACGGGATCTGGACGATGATTCCCAACCTCGCGGGTTGACGGTCGGATGATCCCCCCTTTTGATGACGATGGCTATCTGCCGCCGGGGGTTCATCCGGCCGAGCTCGATGAGATCGCAGCTCGGTTCGGCCGCGAGTCGGAGCTGCGACAGGTCGAGATGGAATCGATTCGCTGGCTCATGGACCTGGCGAGGCGTGCGGGAGTCCGGCGCGTCGTCATCAACGGGAGTTTCACCACGGCCGTGCTCGAGCCCAACGATGTGGATTGTGCTCTGCTGATCGGGCGGGGCTTCCCGCAAGATGCGAAGGCGGAAGAGGAATTGATCGAAGGATTGCCCTTTCTCGATATCCACCTGGTGAGGCAAGACGGCTGGGATGAGCTGGTGGGGAAGATCTTCGCCACCGACCGTCGCCGTCAGCCCAAGGTTATGATTGAGGTGGTCTCATGGAGCTGAAGGACGAGCGCGAACTCGAGGTGACCCGCGAGAAGCTCCGTTCGCTGGAGGCGCGCTATCAGGCGGTCAGCCAGGACCCGGGGGATGATGCCCACATCCAGGAGCTCACCCTGCGTTCGCTCAAGAAGATGATCAATCAGATGAAGGAGGAGATCGCACGCTACGAATCGCGGCGGTCGCCCCGCGCGAGCAAGTCGGCCGCCGAACCCGCAAGGACATGAATGGCCAGCTAACGGCTCGATGTACTGGGGGTTGCTCTGAGAACCGTGTGAGAAGCCTCGGAGTTGGCCCCGGTCGTGCAGTCTCGTAGGCCATGAGAACCAACAAATACCCTACCGACGTGACTGACGAACAGTGGGCTCTCATCGCCCCGCTGTTGCCCAAGGCCAAGCCGGGCGGCCGGCCCCGGAGCGTCGACCTCCGCGAGGTCCTCAACGGGGTCTTCTACGTCGTCCGCGGCGGCATCTCCTGGCGGATGCTGCCGCACGACCTGCCCCCCTGGGGCACGGTCCACTTCTATTACCGATGCTGGCGGCTCGACGGCACTTGGGCCAAGATCCTGGAGGTGTTGCGGACCCGCATCCGCCACGCCGACGGCCGTCAGAAGAGCCCCTCGGCGGCCGCCGTTGACAGCCAGACGGTCCGGACCGCCAGCGGGGGCGAGAAGGGCTACGACGCGGGCAAGCGGACGCCGGGCCGGAAGCGGCACCTCATCGTCGATACCATGGGGTTGATCCTCGCCGTGGTCGTCCACTCGGCGAGCATTCAGGACCGCGACGGGATGAAGCTGGTGGGCGAGCGGATCAAGGGCCGGTTCCCGCGGCTGAGGCTGATCTGGGCCGACGGGGCCTACGAGGCCACGGTCGGCTGGGCCAAGCGGTTCGGCAACTGGGCGCTGGAGCTGGTCCGCAAGCCGGCGGGCCAGAAGGGGTTCGTGCTCCTGAAGCGGCGCTGGGTCGTGGAGCGGACCTTCGCCTGGCTGATGCTGAGCCGGCGGCTCGCGCGCGACTACGAGCGACTGACGGAATCCAGCGA
>DAIDHB010000371.1 GCA_027452145.1 Planctomycetales bacterium | reverse complement strand
CGAACGAGAACCCATGAAAATGCGCATGGCCATCCCTCCTTGGATATGGACAACGACGCCATCCTGGTCTCTTCTGCCGGCGCGAGGGGGAGAGGATCGAGCTCCCGCATGGGTCTCGGGCGCGGGGCCGGGGCTTCCATGGCCCGCGTTGAGGAGTGGATAAACCACTTACCTCACAAATCCCGTGCCCGTCCTCCGCGATCGCTCGGTCGATCACTCATCTACTCGACTTGCGAACGTTTCGATCCGGGTGCCAGCGCAGGCGCGGGACCGGCCGGGGAGAGGAGGGAAGGCCGCACGCGCCGCAATCAGGTCAGGTCAGGTCAGGTCAGAATCTGTCCCGGAAGGGCTCCGAGCCCCCGTCAGGGGGCGATCGCACGTAGCCGGGGGGCGTCAGCCCCCCGGGTCGGACCGCCGCGTCATACAACCAATCCTCCCGACCGACCCTCCCGGCCGCGACCCCGCCACGCGGGGTCGCGGCCGGGAGGCTGACACGATGGCGGGGAGATGACGGTTCGGATGACGGTCCGGGGGGCTGACGCCCCCCGGCTACGTCCTGACGCCCACTTCATGGGCTGCCGGGACAGACTCTCAGCGTTTGTTCCAGGAGAGGCAGGCCCGATCAGTCATCGTCCTCATCCTCGAGATCCGCGCCGGGCTCCCCTTCGAGATCGCCCTCGGAAGGCCCGAGCCGGCCGTCGAACGTGGCGCAGCGGTCGAGGAACCGCGGGAGGAACCGGTCGAGGAACACGGCGACGGCAATCTGGGTCGTGGCGTTGTCCATGCCCCAGATGCTGGCCCTGGGCTCGGCCAGGTCGGGGTCCATCTGGATGAAGTACCGCTCGCCGAAGGCGAGCGAGACGGGCAGATCTTCCAGCCAGCGGTGCGCCAGGGCGTTCACGCCGGGCCCGCCCAGCGAGATGGTGGGCAGGTTCTGGAGCGGATCGTCGTGGATCCAGCGGAAGTCGGCCACGACGCGGACGACGTAATCCTCCAGGCCCTCGCGGCCCGCGGCGATCGCTTCGGCCAGGGATTGCTCGATCCGCTGCCTGAGGTAATAGGCCAGCGGACGATCCATCTCCTCGGCCCGGAGCGTGCTCCCGGCGACGATCAACAGCACGCGAAGCGGAGCTCCATCGGCCATGCGCGGCCCCTCTCTCCCGGGCGGGCGACCGAACGCGAGTCCCCGCCGAATCCGGCGAACTCGCGGCGCCGCCGGGGTCGACAGCTCGGTTCCCCGGGACCCCGGCAAACGCGGGTCCCGGAAATATTATAGGGGTTCACCTTCCGTGGGGATAACCTCCTTCCCGACTTTCGAGATCGATCGATCGATCGATCGCTCCAGCGACCAGTCCATTATCGCGGCGACGGTCGCAGGACCGTCGCCGAGCGCGGGCTCGCCGGCGACGAGCTCGAACCGGTGCTCGCGCTCGAACCCGGGCCGGCACCGGAGGAGGCCGCACCCGCGTCCTGCGGCTGGGCCGCCCGCCACAGGGCGACCCGTCGCAGCGCGGCCCGCGCCGCGGCGACGGCATCCTCCCCCTCGGCCTCGAACCGCTGCGAGACCGCGTGTCGCCCGGCCATCGGAATCAGGCAGGCGAACACCACGCGACCGCCGGGCTGGCCCTCGATCGTGAACTTGCTGATCCCCAACCCTTGCATCTTGCGGGCCAGTGTGCCCCAGTCCCCGTCTCCGGCCCGCCCCGTCGCCGGCCGAGGGCTCGGCGATAGAGGCTCGGTCGACGAATCCGGCGCGGCCGGCCGCAGCCCGTCCGGCAGCGACGGCGGCCCCGGGGAATCCGCCGGCGCCGGCGACCGCGGCCCGTCGCCGCTCGACGGCGCACGGCCCCCGACCGGTGCCGGTGCCGGTGCCGGTGCCGCGACCGATTGCGGCGCAGGCGCGGCCGTCGCCAGCCTCACGGCGGGATCCCGCGGCGCCTCGGGCGGTTTCCGGTCGATCTCCAGGTCCGCCGGCAACGGGGGCGGACCGTCGTCCGCCCGAGCCACCGGCTCCGCCTCGGGTCGATCGCCACGCGCACGGGCCTTCCCCGCGGACGAATCCCCCGCCGGCGCGGCCCGCCGCGAGGTCGAGCCCCGCGGCGACCCCGGTTTCGGGGCTTCCCCGGCGGCCACCACCGTCGGCATCGGCGCAAACGGCGCCTGGGCCTTCTCGTCACCCGGCCGCCGACCCCCAGGGGCCGGACCCGCGGCACCCCCGCTCAGGTCGACCGACGCGACCTCACCCTCGTCGCCCAGCCCCAGCGAACCCAGGACCTGCGTCTGCACCCAGCGCAGCCCGGGCCCATTGATGAATGCGCCGCCAAGAAAAGCGGCACCGACCAGGATCACCACGAGGATCAGATGACGCACGGTAGCGGCCTCCCTGCCTGGGCCCATGCCCTCATGGACCTCGACTTGCCAAACCCGCGCCGGCGGAAATAATCCCAGCAGGCTGCGAAGGTCCGGCCCCGGGTGACGAATATCCTTCGGGACTTCTGTCGAGGTCCGGCGCCCTTCCGGCACGCGCGTACTTTACCCGGACGCACGAATGAAGCAAGTCCAGTCGGCCCCGACCTACCGAGGCTACCCGAATGCCGGCTCCTGGTGGGGCTTCGGCTCGGCCGTGCCGCGTCCGGCGGCCCTGCGCCGACGCCCCCGGTCCGAGTCCCGAGCGGAAGGACGCGGGCCGCGGCCGGGATGGTCCTGGCTGCACGTCGTGGGGATGGGATTTCTGGGCCTCTGGTTCCTCGTCACGCTGCCGATCCGCCTGGTATTCTGGACCCTCGCGCTGCTCGGCCGGATCACGGGGATCGCGATCGGGTTCTCGCTGATGGTGGTCGGCATGTTTTTCCTGGCCGGCCCGCTCTTCCTGATCGGCATCCCCCTGTTCCTCGTCGGGATCGTGCTGACCCTCCGCTGCCTCGAGTGACGGAACGAACGAGATCGGACCAGGCCCACCCCGCCCCGCCCTGCCCGACCATGCACCCGATCTACCTCGACCACAACGCGACGACGCCGATGGATCCCGAGGTCCTCGAGGCGATGCGCCCGCATTTCCTGGCGGGCGGAAATGCCGAGAGCCGCCACGCGGCCGGCCGCTCGGCGCGCCGGGCCTGGGACGACGCGCGCGAGACCGTTGCCCAGATCCTCGGCGCCGAGCCCTCCGAGGTGATTTTTACCTCCGGCGGCACCGAGTCGAACAACCTGGCGGTCTTCGGGCTGGCCGGCGCCGAGGGCTCGCCCGGGCACGTCGTCAGCTCACCCATCGAGCACCCCGCGATCGTCGAGCCCGTCGCGCGACTGGAGGCCGCCGGTTTCGCCGTCGACCGCGCCTCGGTCGACGCCCAGGGCCTGGTCGACGCCGCCGCGATGGCCGAAAGCTTCCGCGACGACACGCGATTTGCCACGTTGATGCTCGCGAACAACGAGACCGGCGCCCTCCAGCCGGTCGGATCCCTGGCCGCCCTGGCCGTCGAGCGCGGAATCCCCGTGCACACCGACGCCGTGCAGGCCGTCGGCCGGATCCCGGTCGATTTCCGCGTCCTCGGCGTGACCACGCTGGCGGCCAGCGCCCACAAGTTCCACGGCCCGGTGGGCGTCGGGGTCCTCCTGGTAAAAAAGGGCGTGCGCCTCGGCTCGCGCCTTTTTGGCGGCGGCCAGCAGCAGGGACGCCGGCCGGGCACGGTCGCCGTGCCGCTGGCCGTCGGCCTCGCCGCGGCGCTGCGAAGGTGGCACGACCAGGCGGAGATTCGCACGGCGCGCTGGAAAACCCTGCGCGACCGCCTCGAATCGGCCCTGATCGCCGCGCTCGGGCCGGATCGCGTCGTCCGCAACGGCCCGGTGGCCGACGGCGCCCGCCTGCCGCAGACCATCAACCTCGGCTTCCCGGACCTCGACGGCGATGCCCTTCTGATGCAGCTCGACCTGGCCGGCATCGCCGCGTCGCTCGGCTCGGCCTGCGCCAGCGGCTCGACCCGTCCCTCGCCGACCCTGATGGCCATGCGCGTGCCGGACGACCGCCTGCGCTCATCGGTCCGCTTCAGCCTGGGCGCCGGCACCACCGAGGCCGATGTCGACGAGGCCGCCCGCCGCATCATCGAGGTCGTCGGGCGAATCGCCGGGTCCCCCATGCCCGAAGCCGGCCCGTGAACGCCGCCGACGACGACGACGGCCCCCACTCCAGGCACGACGTTCGCTGTCCTCCCATTCGTGCCCTTCGTGTCATTCGTGGTTCGGATCAGTCGTCGAGGTTCCGATCCCGGCACAGGCGACCAGAAATCCGTTCACCGCGGTGGTCGTGGGACCTGCACCGCCTCCAGCCGCCGCTCGAGCGGGCCGCGATCGAGCGACCTCGCCGCGATCGCCCGCAGGTCGTGCGCCATGTACATCTTCCGCAGGTACGAGGCCTCCGGGAACGGCCGGTCCGACTCGACCCCACGCCAGCGGTCGATCTTCACATCCTCATGATTCTCGTTGAACTCGTCGATCGCCAGCAGCTCGCCGGCGAACCGGTGGCTGATCGAGTGCTCGACGTCGTCGAAGTACAGCGGCACGTGATCGAGCGTCCGCCGACCCGGCAGCGAGAGGATTTGCAGCGCCTGGCGGGTCGATGAGTACAGGTCCAGGTCGAACGCGATGAACCCCACGGGCGGCACCTCGGGATCGTCGTAGAACGTCGGCACGGTCTCGGCGACGTCGCCGATGACGAGCGTCGTCCGCGGCCCGAGCCGCTCCCGCAGCCGATCTTCATCCATCGGAAAATCGCCCGGCCGCCACTTGTCGGGGTGGTCGCGGTGGTCGCCGATGAACGCGGGCAGCCCCGCCGCGCCGTTGTCGAACCCATAAACGCGGATCGACACGCCGGATTCGCGCTCCACCGCCTCGGCCTCGCGCTCCAGCGCGACCAGCCCGTTCCCCCCCGCGACGCCGAACTCGATCGCCGCGATCGCGCCGATCCCCTCGCGTGCCGCCCGCCGCGCCGCGTGCCAGAGCCCGAGCAAGTAGGCCGGCCGGTCCGAGACGTCCCAGAGCGCCCGCGTCGAGGCCCGCGCCGGCAGCCGCTTGACGACCGCGCGCACCAGCAGCCGGATCGGCGGCTCCATCGCCAGCCGCTTCAACCGCCCCGCGATCGCGTCCCTGCCCACCGGGCACCTCCCGTCCTGGCCGCCGCTGCCACGGATCGCGGATCACCGATCGATTGCACACCGCTCGGGCCCGTTCCGGGCTGAGAGTCTGTCCCGGAAGGGCTCCGAGCCCCCGTCAGGGGGCGATCGGACGTAGCCGGGGGAGTCAGCCCCCCGGGCTCGGACCGCAGCCCCACACACCGAGGTTCCCAGCCCCCGTCAGGGGGCGATCGGACGTAGCCGGGGGGCGTCAGCCCCCCGGGCTCGGACCGCAGCCCCACACACCGAGGTTCCCAGCCCCCGTCAGGGGGCGATCGGAC
>DAIDHB010000370.1 GCA_027452145.1 Planctomycetales bacterium | reverse complement strand
ACGATACGCATGCTTCCACGACCGACCCTGAGGCCAAGCTGTATAGGAAGAGGTGACGGACACCAACGCCCGCTCCACGATCGTCAGGCGCGACCAGGTCCAGGAGATCCGCCCGAGTGCCACCTCGATCATGCCGCCGGGGCTCGCCGCCGCGCTCGGCGAGCCGGCGGTCCGCGACATCATCGCTTATCTGACCTCGCCGCCCGACCCGAAGCCCAGCCAGCAAGGGCCCGGCCGGCCGCGATAAACCCTGCCACGCTCTCCACGGATTGTTTAAGATGCGCTGAACACCGTCGAATACCCGCGGGGCGGGACCGACGTCACGCCGGGGCGGCCGGATTTCGCGGCCGCCGACATGAGGGAGACGCCATGCCGTCGTCGCATCGCCATTCGATCGGTATCCTTCGCCGCGAGTTCCTCCAGGTCGGCTTCTCGGGCCTGCTCGGCCTGGGCCTGCCCGAGCTGCTGGGCCTGCGAGCCCGCGCCGCGGCCGCCGAACGCGAACGCGCCCGGCCGACCCCGATCCCGCCCCGCGCGAAGTCGGTCATTATCGTCTTCCTGACGGGCGGGCTGAGCCACCTCGACTCGTTCGACATGAAGCCCGAGGCGCCCGACGGGATCCGCGGCGAGTTCAAGCCGATCGGAACCTCGGTGCCGGGGATCCACTACTGCGAGCACCTGCCGATGCTGGCCGAGCGCGCCGACCGGCTGGCGATCGTCCGCTCGCTGGCGCACGGCTACACCAATCACCTCAACGCCACGCACGAGATCCTCACCGGGCATTCGCAGCCGGGGGCCTTCTTCGACAAGATCGCCTCACGCGACGACTATCCGTGCTACGCCGCGGCGGTCGACGCGATCCGGCCGCGGAACGACGGGATTCCCAGCGGGGTGAATCTGCCGACCTTCCTGATGGAAGGCCCGCTGACCTGGCCCGGCCAGCACGCCGGGTTCCTCGGCCCGCGCCACGATCCCTGGCAGGTCAAGCAGGACCCGAACCGTCCGGGCTTCGGCTTCGAGGGGCTGACCCTGCCGCACGGCGTGACCCTCGAGCGTCTCGACCGCCGCAAATCGCTGCTCGACCAGCTCGGCCCGCAGATCGACCGCCACGGGCCGCCCCGCGCGAACACCGAAAAGGACCCGTTCGCCGACCAGATCGACCGCGCCTACTCGCTGTTGCTCTCGGGACGCGTTGCGCGGGCCTTCGACCTGAGCCAGGAGGACCCGAAGCTCCGCGACCACTACGGCCGCCACATGTACGGCCAGTCGCTCCTGCTCGCCCGCCGGCTCGTCGAGGTCGGCGTGCCGATCGTGCAGGTCAACATGGGCCGGGTCCAGACCTGGGACACGCACTCGGGCAATTTCAGGTCGCTCAAGGATCGCCTGCTGCCGCCGACCGACCGGGGTGTCTCGGCACTCCTCGACGACCTGGCCGCGCGTGGGCTGCTCGACCAGACACTCGTCATCATGACGGGCGAATTCGGCCGCACGCCGAGGATCGGCAAGAGCACCGGCAACGTCAACAGCAAGGACGGCCGCGACCACTGGGCGGCGGTCTTCTCGGCGATGTTCGCCGGCGCCGGCGTGCAGGGCGGCCAGCTCATCGGCCAGTCCGACAAGATGGGCGCCTACCCGGCCAGCAAACCCTATCGTCCGGGCGATTTCGCCGCGACCGTCTACCGCGCTCTCGGGATCGATCCCGACACCGAGCTGCGCGACCGCCTCGACCGGCCCATCCGCCTCTGCACGGGCGAGCCGATCACGCCACTCTTCGCATAGGGGCGAGGGGCAAGGGGTTAGGGGCGAGGGAAAACCGGGTGTCTTCGCTGCCGGGTCGAATCCGCAGTGAGGAACCCCGGGAAACCCTCGCCTGACTGATCCCCGTCCTCCTCGCTCCTCGCTCCTGACCCCTCGCTCCTATCCAACAGGGACTATCTCCATGTCGCCCCCAACCTCTGGCGCTCCCTCGATCGTCGCACGGATGCGCGCGCAGCTCCCCGACGCGATGAAGGCCCGCGATTCGCAACGGCTCGGATTCCTCCGCTACTGGATCGCCCAGTTGACCCTCGGTACCGGGGCCGAGATGTCCGATGCCGACGCGATCAAGAAAATGCGCGGCGTGCTGAAGGAGGCGCGCTCCGGCGTGACCACCTTCTCGGCCGACGAGATCGAGCGGATCCGCGAGTGGGTGCCCGCGACGCTCACCCCCGAGCAGATCGCCGAGCGTCTCGCGCCCCTGACCGATCAGATCAAGGCCGCGCCCAGGGAGGGTATGGCGATGGGCATTGCCATGAAGGCACTGGGCGGCGAGCCCGTGGAGAGCGACGATGTGAAGGCCGCGATCGCTGCCATTCGGCAGTAGCGAAGTCCGTCACAACGAGGCCGCGCATCGGACGCCGTCATCCGCACCAAAGCGAGCGCTTCGCGACAAGAGGGGGGTTGACATTCCTACCCGGGTGGCTGACAGTACCAATCAGAGTGCAAGGATCGTCGGGAGGGCGTCGCCCTCCTTGGGGCCGATCGCCTCGGTGGATGAACCACCGTCCCCTCGCCCCGACCGCTTGGTTGCGCTATCGCCAGCCGCCAGGTACCAGGGAATCGGGCCTGACCGCATCTCGAAACACCATCGGTCCCCGTGCTTCCCGGTCTCCTGGAGGGCGCCATGGACCGCCGCGTAATCGCGGTTACCGGCATCGTGCAGGGGGTCGGCTTTCGCCCGCACGTCCACGGGCTGGCGACCCGCCTGCGCCTGCGCGGCTTCGTCAAGAACGTCGAGGGCTCGGTGCTGATCGAGGTCGAGGGCGAACCCTCCACCCTCGACCGGTTCCTTCACGAGCTGCGGGCCGATTCACCCCCGCTGGCCCGGATCGACGCTGTGACCTGGTCCGACCGGCCGGCGCGCGGCGAGCCGTCGTTCCGCATCGAGCTCAGCGAAGGGGGTGACGAGGGACAGGTCTTCATCTCGGCCGACGTCGCCACCTGCGACGACTGTCTGGACGAGCTGTTCGATCCCCGGGATCGCCGCTACCTCTATCCCTTCCTCAACTGCACGAACTGCGGCCCTCGGCTGACGATCATCACCGCCGCCCCGTATGACCGCGAGCGCACCAGCATGGCCATGTTCGCGATGTGCCCGGCCTGTCGCGCCGAGTACGACGACCCGGCCGATCGCCGGTTCCACGCCCAGCCGACCGCCTGCCCGGCCTGCGGCCCTCGGCTGAGCCTGCTGGACGGATCGGGCAACCCGATCCTGGGTGTCGAGCCACTCGCCGTGGCACTCGAGGCTCTGCGCGCCGGCCAGATCGCCGCGGTGAAGGGGCTGGGCGGCTATCATCTCGCGTGCCTCGCCAATCACGGCGATGCGGTGGCCACGCTCCGGGCCCGCAAGCATCGCGACGAGAAGCCGTTCGCGGTGATGGTCCGCGACCTCGATCGGGCGAGGGCGCTCGGCGAGGTCCGCGACGACGAGGCCGCGCTGCTCGCCGCGCCGGGCCGGCCGATCGTGCTGGTCCGCAAGAGAGCCGCAATCGCCGTTGCCGAGGGCGTCGCGCCGGGCAACCCGTGGCTGGGGCTGATGCTGCCGTACACGCCCCTGCATCATCTGCTCGTGCGCGGGCTCGACGAGCACGACCTGGTGATGACCAGCGGGAATCGCTCCGACGAGCCGATCGCGTTCGACGACGGCGATGCGATCGACCGCCTCCGCGGCATCGCCGACCTGTTCCTCACGCACGATCGGCCGATCCACCTCCGGTGCGATGACACGGTCACGCGGGTTGTCGCGGGCGTCGAGCTTCCCGTCCGCCGCTCGCGCGGCGAGGCGCCGCGGCCCGTCCGCCTGCCGTTGCCTTGCCTCCGCCCGACGCTTGCCCTGGGAGGCCAGCTCAAGTCGACTTTCGCACTTGGCCGCGCAAACCACGCATTCCTGAGCCACCACATCGGCGACCTGGACCATTACGCGGCCTTCCGCGCCTATGGCGAGGCGATCGCCCATTACAGGCAGCTCTTCGGTTTCGAGCCCGCGGTCGTTGTGCGCGACCTGCATCCGGACTACGCCTCCACCCGATATGCCGAGGACGAGCTGGGCGCCCTTCCGACCCTGGCGGTCCAGCATCACCACGCCCATATCGCAAGCTGCATGGCCGACAACGGACTGGACGAGCCGGTGATCGGCGTCTCGTTCGACGGCACCGGCTACGGCCCCGACGGAACGATCTGGGGCGGCGAATTCCTGGTCGCCAGCTACGCCGATTTCCGCCGCGCGGCACACCTGCGGCCGGCCCGTCTTCCGGGCGGCGAACGGGCGATCCGCGAGCCGTGGCGCATGGCGGCCTCGTGGCTGCTCGACGCCGGGCTGCCGCTCGACGCCCTGGCCGACTCAGTCCCGCCGGCGAGCCTCGGCGCCATCGAGAGGATGGTCGCGCAGGGCCTCAACAGCCCGATCACCACGAGCGCCGGACGCCTGTTCGACGCCGTCGCCGCGATCGCGGGCGTGCGACGGACGGTCAGCTACGAGGGCCAGGCGGCCATCGAGTTCGAATGGCTGGCGGCCGGGATCGAGCCCGACGGGGCCTACCCGTTCGAGGTGGAGACGACGACGGAGGCGCTTGTCCTCGACCCACGGCCCACGATCGCCGCGGTCGTCGATGACCAGAGCCGGGGCCGGGCCGTAGCAATCATCGCGCGCCGGTTCCATTCGACGATGGTCGAGGCGATCGCGGCGGTGTGCGCACGGCTCCGCGAGGCGACGAGCCTGGATGCCGTCGCTCTGAGCGGCGGCGTGTTCCTGAATGCCCTTCTCACGGCCGAGGTGCAGGCCCGGCTGACAGCCGACGGGTTCCGTGTGTTCCGACATCGGCAGGTGCCGCCCAATGACGGCGGCCTCTGCCTGGGGCAGCTCGCCATCGCGGCGGGCCGACAAAAGCTCGAGGGAGGCGCGGATGTGTCTGGCGGTACCTGGCCGGGTGGTCGAGACCTATCGGGAGCATGACCTGCTGATGGGCAAGGTCGACTTCGGCGGCATCTCGCGGCGGGTCTGCCTCGAGCACGTCCCCGAGGTCCAGCAGGATGAGTACGTGCTCGTCCACGTCGGGTTTGCGCTCTCGCGCATCGACGAGGACGAGGCCCGGCGGGTGTTCGCCATCCTCGAAGAGATGGACCAGCTCGAGGAGCTGGAGGAGACGTCGCCATGAAGCACGTCGACGAGTTCCGTGACGGCCAGGCGGCGCGCAAGCTCGCGGCGGCGATTGCGCGCGCGACCACGCGCCCCTGGACAATGATGGAGGTCTGCGGCGGGCAGACGCACAGCATCGTCCGCTACGGCATCGACCAGCTCCTGCCGGAAGGCGTCGAGCTGGTCCACGGGCCGGGCTGCCCGGTCTGCGTCACGCCGCTCGAGACGATCGACCGCGCGCATGCGATCGCCGCGCGACGGGGCGTCATCTTCTGCTCGTTCGGCGACATGCTGCGCGTCCCCGGCTCGCGCGGCGATTTGCTCCAGCTCAAGGCCCAGGGAGCCGACGTCCGAATCGTCTACTCGCCGCTCGACGCGGTAAACCTCGCCGCAGCGAATCCCGACCGGCCCGTCGTGTTCTTCGCGATCGGCTTCGAAACCACCGCGCCGCCCAATGCGATGGCCGTCTGGATGGCGAGGAAACGCAACCTGGCGAATTTCAGCGTGCTGGTCTCGCACGTCCTCGTCCCGCCGGCGATCGCCGCGATCCTCGGAGCGCCGGGCAACCGGGTGCAGGCGTTCCTCGGCCCGGGGCACGTCTGCACGGTCGTCGGCTACGAGGACTATGAGCGGCTGGCCGCACAGTACCGCGTCCCGATCGTCGTCACCGGCTTCGAGCCGGTCGACCTGCTCGAGGGCGTGCTGCTCGCGATCCGACAGCTCGAGCAGGGCCGCGCTGAGGTCGAGAACGCGTATGCTCGCGTCGTCGGCCGTCAGGGCAATCCGCACTCATTGAAGCTGGTCGACGAGGTCTTCGAGGTCTGCGACCGCAAGTGGCGTGGGGTCGGCCTGATCCCCTCGAGCGGCCTGCGGCTCCGCGACGAGTACCGCGACCACGACGCCGAGCACATCTTCGACGTCGACGACATTGAGACGTGCGAGTCTACGGTTTGCATCAGCGGCGAGATCCTGCGGGGCCTCAAGAAGCCGCACGACTGCCCGGCTTTCGGCCGCGAGTGCACGCCGCACTCGCCCCTCGGCGCGACCATGGTCTCGTCCGAGGGCGCCTGCGCCGCTTACCACGCCCACGGCCGACATCTCAGGGTCGTGGCACTCACCTGACTTCTGGACGAGGAGACTTGATTGATGTCCTTTGCCGCCGAGAGGCAACCCGCCGGAGACGCCGATGCCGAGGGGGCTGCAACGATCGGCCCGGACTCCCTGGGCCGCTGCCCCCTGCCGCGCTCGCAGTACGGCCAGATCGTGATGGGCCACGGCGGCGGCGGCCGGCTGTCGGCCGACCTGATCGAGCGCCTGTTCGTCCCCACGTTCGGCGGCGACGTGCTCGAGCGGATGGAGGACCAGGCGATCGTCCGCCTCGGCCACGGCAACGGAGTCCACGCCCCGCGGCTGGCCTTCACGACCGATGGCTACGTGGTCAAGCCGCTGTTCTTCCCCGGCGGCGACATCGGCAAGCTGGCGGTGTGCGGCACGGTCAACGACCTGGCCGTCGGCGGCGCCGAGCCGCTCTACCTGTCGGCGGCCTTCATCCTCGAGGAGGGATTCGCCATCTCCGAGCTGGCGCGGATCGCCCGGTCGATGCGCGCCGCCTGCGACGAGGCCGGAGTCACGCTGGTCACCGGCGACACCAAGGTCGTCGACCGCGGCAAGGGGGACCAGGTCTTCATCACCACCTCGGGGATCGGGATGGTGCCCGACGGTCGCCAGCTCTCGATTCGCTCGGCCCGGCCCGGGGATTGCGTGCTCGTCTCGGGCACGATGGGCGACCACGGGGTGACGATCATGTCAGTGCGCGAGGGGATCGCGTTCGACACCGATCTGGAAAGCGATTGTGCTCCGCTGATTGGGCTGACCCGCGCGATGCTGGCCGCCTGCCCGTCGATCCGCGCGATGCGCGACCCGACTCGCGGCGGCCTGGCGAGCGTGCTGAACGAGCTGGCGGCGGCGTCAAGTGTCGGCGTCCGCATCGACGAGACCGCGGTCCCGGTGCGCCGAGAGGTGCGGGCCGCCTGCGAGATGCTGGGACTCGACCCTCTGTATGTGGCCAACGAGGGGAAGCTGATCGCAGTCGTGCCGCGGGACGATACCCCGCGCGTCCTGGAAGCCATGAAGTCCCATCCCCTGGGCCGCGACGCCGCCGTCATCGGCGAGATCGTGGCCGACCACCCCGGCATGGTCACGCTGCGCTCAGCCATCGGCGAGCGCATCCTCACCATGGCCGCGGGCGAACAGTTGCCAAGGATCTGCTGACCATGAGGTGAATCCCAGACCGACCCTTCTTCACTCTGACCGAAAGGAGCTGCACCGATGGCCGAGGGCAACGGCGTCCCCTACGGACGCAAGACGCAGCGGGAACCGGCGGTGAAGGAGGTGCACGTGCTCTGGATCACGGCGGGGCTGAGCTGCGACGGCGACTCGGTCTCGACCACCGCCGCCAGCCAGCCCAGCATCGAGGACATCGTGCTGGGCGCCATCCCCGGGCTGCCGAAGGTCCACCTGCATAACCCGGTGCTGGCCTACGAGGTCGGCGACGAGTTCATGAACTACTGGTATGCCGCCGACGAGGGGCGGCTGGGCGCGCCGTTCGTCCTGGTCATCGAGGGCTCGATCCCCAACGAGGAGATCAAGCGCGAGGGCTACTGGGCCGCGCTCGGCACCGACCGCAAGACCGGACAGCCGATCACGACCTGCGAGTGGATCGACCGCCTCGCGCCCAAGGCCTGGGCCGTGGTCGCCGCGGGCACCTGCGCGACGTACGGCGGCATCCACGCGATGGCCGGCAATCCCACCGGCGCGATGGGGCTGGCCGACTACCTCGGCTGGGGCTGGCGGTCGATGGCCGGTGTGCCGATCGTCAACGTGCCCGGTTGCCCCGTCCAGCCCGACAACATGACCGAGACCCTGCTCTACCTGCTGTACCAGGCGGCCGGGCTCGCGCCCATGATCCCGCTCGACCAGGAGCTGCGGCCGACGTGGCTCTTCGGCAAGACGGTTCACGAAGGGTGCGACCGCGCCGGCTACTACGAGCAGGGGGACTTCGCCCACGAGTACGGCTCGCCCAAGTGCCTCGTGCGCATCGGCTGCTGGGGACCTGTGGTCAACTGCAACGTCACCAAGCGCGGCTGGATGGCCGGCATCGGCGGCTGTCCCAATGTGGGCGGCATCTGCATCGGCTGCACCATGCCGGGCTTCCCCGACAAGTTCATGCCGTTCATGGACGAGCCGCCCGGCGGCGTGCTGTCGTCGTCAATGGTCTCGATGTACGGCCGGCTCGTCCGCAAGCTCCGGTCATTCACCAACTCCACCGCCAACAAGGAGCCCCGCTGGCGCCACCGCGGCCCGCGGCTCACCACCGGTTACCACCCCACCACCTACGGCACTCGCTAATCGACGAAAGGAGACGTCCGCCATGGCTACCGTGACGCTGCCCGAGCGCGGCACGAAGACCGAGTCGTCGAACCTGGTCGACATGTCGTGGGACCCCGTCACCCGGATCGTGGGGAGCCTGGGCATCTACACCAGGATCGACTTCGCCAACCGCCAGGTCGCCGAATGCCACAGCACCTCGTCGATCTTCCGCGGCTACAGCATCTTCATGAAGGGGAAGGACCCGCGCGACGCACACTTCATCACCAGCCGGATCTGCGGCATCTGCGGCGACAACCACGCCACCTGCGCGTGCTACGCCCAGAACATGGCGTTTGGCATCCGCCCGCCCGCCATGGGCGAGTGGATCGTCAACCTGGGCGAGGCCGCCGAGTACATGTTCGACCACAACATCTTCCAGGACAACCTGGTCGGCGTGGACTTCTGCGAGCAAATGGTCAAGGAGACGAATCCCGGAGTCTGGGAGAAGGCCCAGCGCACCCCCTCGCCCAACGCCTCGATCCACCACTTCAAGACGATCGCCGAGATCATGCGGGCGCTCAACCCCTTCACCGGCGACTTCTACCGCGAGGCGCTCCAGATGAGCCGCATGACGCGGGAGATGTTCTGCCTGATGGAGGGGCGGCACGTCCACCCGTCGACCCTCTACCCCGGCGGCGTCGGCACCGTGCCCACGCAGCAGCTCTTCACCGACTATCTCGTCCGCCTGATGAAATACGTCGAGTTCATGAAGCGTGTTGTCCCGCTCCACGACGACCTGTTCGACTTCTTCTACGAGGCCCTGCCCGGCTACGAGGAGGTCGGCCGCAGGCGCGTGCTGCTCGGCTGCTGGGGATCGTTCAATGACCCCGACGTCTGCGACTACACCTACGAGAAGATGGACGAGTGGGGCAAGGCGATGTACGTCACCCCCGGCGTCATCGTCGACGGCAAGGCCGTCACTCATGACCTGATCGACATCAACCTGAATATCCGCATCCTGCTCGGCTCGTCGTACTACGACGACTGGGACGGCGAGGAGACCTTCGTCCGGACCGATCCGCTGGGCAATGCGGTCGATCGCCGACACCCGTGGAACCAGACCACCACGCCGAGGCCCCAGAAGCGCGACTTCCAGGGGAACTACTCGTGGGTCATGTCCCCGCGCTGGCTCGACGGCCGCACCGGTGATCATCTGGCGCTCGACACCGGCGGCGGACCGATCGCGCGGCTCTGGTCGACGGCGCTCGCCGGTCTCGTCGACATCGGCTACGTCAAGGCGACAGGCCAGAGCGTGAAGATCTACCTGCCGAAGACCGCGACCCTGCCCGAGGTCGAGTTCGAGTGGAAGATCCCGAAGTGGAGCAACGCCATCGAACGCGACCGGTCCCGGACGTATTTCCAGGCGTACGCCGCGGCGTGCGCCCTGTACTTCTGCGAGCGCGCCATGGAGGAGCTGCACGCCGGCCGCACCCGGACGTGGACTGACTTCACGGTTCCCGAAGAGGCGATCGCCTGCGGGTTCCACGAGGCCGTGCGCGGGGTTCTCTCCCACCACGTGGTGATCCGCGACCGCAAGATCGCCAACTACCACCCCTACCCGCCCACGCCGTGGAACGCCAACCCGCGCGACATCTACGGTACGCCCGGCCCGTATGAGGACGCCGTGCAGAACACGCCGATCTTCGAGGAGAACGGACCCGACAAGTTCAAGGGGATCGACATCATGCGCACCGTCCGAAGCTTCGACCCGTGCCTGCCGTGCGGCGTGCACATGTACCTCGGCAACGGCCGGCTGCTCGACGTCAAGCACACCCCGATGTTCGGCGCGGCCCGCTAAGTCGACCGAACGAAAGAACCACGCGGCCGCCGCGCGATCGGTGGCGGCCGCAACCCGACCCGGAGGCGACGGACGATGACCCCATCCCTCGACGCACGCGAGTTCCAGGTGCGGATGCAGCGGCTCGACCAGCTTCTCGACGAGGTCGAGGTGTCCGCCGACCCCGCATGCGCCGCGCGAGTCCGCGAGATCGTGCAAGCGATCCTCGACCTGCACGGCACCGGCCTGGAGCGGATCCTCGGGCATCTCGACGACGGCGGCGAGCCGGGCGCCGCGATCCTCGAGGCGTGCGCGCGGGATGAGATCGTCTCGGGGCTGCTGCTTCTGCACGGCCTTCACCCGGACGGGCTGGATGAACGCGTCGCTCGGGCCCTCGAGCAGGTCCGCCCGGCGTTGAAGTCCCACGGCGGCAACGTCGAGCTGCTCGACGTGCGCGACGGCGTGGTGTACCTGCGGCTCGAGGGGAACTGCCACGGCTGCCCCTCGTCGGCCGCGACCATGAAGACGACGATCGAGGAGGCGATCCTCGCACACGCGCCCGAGGTCGTCTCGATCGAGGTCCAGGGCCTGAACGTCCGGCCGACCACGCCCGACGGCCGCGCCCTGGTCGAGCTCTCCGCGTTGTGACCAACTTCCTCCAGGTCGAACAGGGGACGAACATGAGAACGCCGATGCTCGGTGGAAAACTCGACGCCCGGGCCGAGCTGCCCTCGCACACCCCCGGCACACCCCGGGGCGAGGAACTGGTCCGCAGGTACGGCCGCGAGGCGGGGCGGCAGCATTCCTTCTTCGGCCGCACCGCGCGGGACGCGACCAGCGTCAATGCCTCGGCCCGCGAGCCGATCGACGCGCGAATGCCGCATCTTCCTCCGGCGTGATTGTGGTTCTTCGACGTATCCGATCATCGAGGCAAGAGGACCCATCCCCATGATCACTCCCGTCCCCGCGGGCCGCCGCGGACCGACGGCACTGGCCTCCCTGCGACGGTACGTGCGCCCCCGCGCCCTGTGGGCGCCGGCCGTCGAACGCTGCGGGCTCTGCGACGCGGCGCTCGCGGAGCGGCACGCGCACCTGCTCGAGCCTGCGACCAGCCGGCTGGCGTGCGCGTGCCCGGCGTGTGCGCTGCTCTTCAGCGCCAACGCCGCCGGGCGGTATCGCATCGTCCCGGACCGGATTCGTGCGCTCGACCACTTCCGCCTCGACGACGCGACGTGGGACCGCCTGGCGATCCCGATCGACCTGGCGTTCTTCGTCCGCGGCTCGGCCGAGTCCGGGGTCGTGGCCCATTACCCCAGCCCGGCCGGTGCAACCGAGTCGATCGTCTCACCTCGGGCCTGGGCCGAGCTGGCGGAGGAGAACCCGGTCCTCAGCGGACTCGAGCCCGACGTTGAGGCGCTCCTGGTGAACCGGGTCGGCGGCCGTCGCGACCACTACCTCGTGGGCATCGACGAGTGCTACCGCCTGGTCGGGCTGATCCGGACCAGATGGCGGGGGCTCTCGGGCGGCAGCGAGGTCTGGGACGAGATCGCCCGGCTGTTCGACGACCTGAAGCGGCGATCAAGCGGAAGCCCGAGCCACGGGAAGGGGAGGACGGATGCCTGACCTCGACTTCCGTGTGGAAGATGCCGTGCCGCAGCGCTTCGCGGCGACGCCGCACCTGCTGTTCCAGGTGCGGATTGCCGAGAAGGCGCCCGACGGCCAGGCGCCGACCCCGATCCACTCGGTCATCCTCCGCTGCCAGGTCCGCATCGAGCCCGCGCGCCGACGCTATGGGGCCTCCGAGGAGCCCCGGCTCCTCGACCTGTTCGGCACGCCCGAGCGCTGGGGCCAGACGATGCGCTCGCTGCTCTGGACTCACGTGAGCGCCTCGGTCCCGCCGTTCACCGGCGAGACCGTCGTGGAGCTGCTGGTCCCGTGCAGCTTCGACCTCAGCCTCGCGGCGACGCGTTATTTTCACGCCGTGGAGGGCGGCGACTTGCCTCTGTGTTTCCTGTTCAGCGGGACCATCTTTCACGATTCGCCGGACGGCGAGCTGCGGGTCGCGCAGATCTCCTGGGAGAAGGAGGCCGCTTTTCGCCTGCCCGCTTCCACCTGGCACGAGCTTGCCGAGACCTACTATCCGGGTACGACATGGCTCAACCTGAGGAGGGACGTCTTTGACCGCTTCGACCAGTATCGCAGCCGAGGGGGACTGCCAACCCCCGAGGCCGCACTCGAGCGGCTCCTCGCGGCCGCGGGGGAGCACTGAGACGGTGAACGAGTATCGGATTGATCCCGGCCTCGGCCGGTTTACCGTTCAGGGGTTCGCCACCGGGCTGCTCTCGGCGCTCGCCCACAGCCCGACGTTCGCCGTCCGCTCGTATGGAGGCATGTTGCGACTCGGAACGACCGCGGAGTCGCTCGAAATCGAGCTGACTGTCGACGCGCACTCGCTCGAGCTGGTGGACCGCGTCAGCGATTTCGAACGCCGCGAGATCGAGCGCCGAATGTGGGACGAGGTGCTGGAGGCCTCGAAGTACCGCGAGCTGGCGATCCACGGACAGGCGCTCTCGGCGATGGAGACCGCTCCGGGGCACTACGGCCTGACGATCGCCGCCGACCTGACGCTGCACGGCTCGACCAGCCGGCACGAGTTCGGTGCCGAGCTGATCGTCTTCGCCGACGGGCTGCGCCTCGCCGGCCAGACCACGGTCAGGATGTCGGACCACGGAATCCGGACCATATCCGCGCTGGGAGGTACGATCCGGCTGAAGGACGAGTTGCAGATCAGCTTCGACCTCGCGGCCCTGCCCGTCGCGTCGTGAGGCGCGAACCCGGCGGCAGAAGAGGCGAGCGCCAAACCACCTACTGGGAGACACCAACATGGCACGATGGGAATCGGTCCATCCTTCGTCCGTGCTCACCTCTCTGGGCGACGAGCTGCGCGAGCGCACGCGGCCGATCCGTCGGCATGAGGAGCGCGGAATCTCCCCAGGGCTGCTGATCGCCGGCGCCGCGGTGATCGGCCTCGGGTGGCTCGCCTGGAACTACCTCGGCCCCGACCTGAGGCGCTACATGAAGATCCACTCCATGTAACCTGCGTTGATGATTTGCTCCGTGTCGCGAGGCCGCTCCATGAATCGTCCGCTCGTCGACCAGATCGCCGAGGCCGTGCTGTACGAGGGGTATCTCCTGTACCCCTACCGGCCGTCGGTCAAGAACCGGCAGCGCTGGACCTTCGGCGGGCTCTACCCACCGTCGTACGGCGAGGTCCGGGCAGGCCGCGAACCGTCGACGACGCGGACGGAATGCCTCGTCCAGGGCGGCGAATCCTCGCACCTGCGCGTCCGGGTGCGGTTCCTTCACCTCCAGCTCCGGCGGTCTACGAAGGCGGGAGGCGACGGCGGCGTTCGCGCGGATCTCGATCCGGCCGGCCCGCAAGAGTGGCAGGAGGCGGTCGAACGCGAGGTCGAGATCGGCGAGCATTCGATCGGCACGCTCATCGCATCACCAATGGCTCACGAATTCTCGTTCCCGGGCCCCGGCGAGCCAGCGCCAGTCGATCGTCATCCAGGCAGCCCATCCGATCTGGTGACGCGCGAACAGCATCCGGTCGTCGGGCGCGTTGCCATCCTGGCCGAGCCGGTCGGCGATGGCCTCTACAAGGTCGCCGTCGAGGTTGCGAATACGTCCCGCCTACCGGAATCGGCGGACAGTGACCGCGACGAGGCCCTCCTGCGAGCGCTGGTGTCAACGCACGCGATCCTTGAGGTTCGCGGGGGCGAGTTCGTCTCGTTGATCGATCCTCCAGATCGATGGCGCGAGATCGCGGCCGGGTGCGTGAACGTCAGGACCTGGCCGGTTCTGGTGGGGGAGCCCGGATCGCGCGACACGATGCTCTCATCGCCCATCATCCTTCACGACTACCCGCAGATCGCGCCGGAGAGTCCCGGCGACCTGTTCGACGCCACCGAGATCGACGAGATCCTCACCTTGCGGATCCTGACATTGACCGACGATGAGAAACGCGCGATGGAGGCAGTCGACGATCGGGCGCGGACACTCCTCCGGCGAACCGAGGCGCTGGCGCGGGCGCAGCTCATGGGGCTGCACGGCACGATTCGGGGACTGCGTCCTGTTTAGACCAGGCAAATGGCCATCCGGCCAACACGAGCGACCGAGGGCTACGATGAACCACAACGATCCCTGGAGCGAGTCACCACCGATTGAGCGGATCGAGGTCGACGGGGTCGAGTACCGGCCCGGCAGCCGGGTCCGGATCTGGCCGCTCGGCGACGCCGATATCTTCGACATGGCGCTCAAGGGCCGGACCGCGACGATCGCCTCGATCGAGCAGGACTACGAAGACAACATCCAGCTCGCCGTGACGGTGGACGACGACCCCGGCCGCGACCTCGGAGCGGCCGGCAAGCCCGGGCACCGTTTCTTTTTCCGGCCGGAAGAGCTCGAGCGGATCGACGAGAGCCAAGGATAACACATGCCATTCGCATCGGACCAACCGCTGGGCCATCCCCGAATCCTGGTGGCCGGCATCGGCAACATCTTCCTGGGCGACGATGCGTTCGGTTCCGAGGTCGCCCGGCGCCTGATGCGCTGCCCGTTGCCGCACGACGTGACCGTGGTGGATTATGGGATCCGCGGACTCGACCTCGCCTATGCCCTCCTGAACGACCCGGAAGCCGCGATCCTGGTGGACGCGGTTCCTCGTGGCGGCTCGCCGGGGACGCTCTACCTGATCGAACCGGAGGATTCCGCGAGAGAAGAGGCAGGCATCACTGATGTGGTCCTCGAGGCCCACGCAATGGACCCGGTCCGGGTCATCCGGACCGCCGCCGCGATGGGGGCGCGTCCGGGCCGCGTCCTCATCGTCGGCTGCGAGCCGGCGACCTTCGGCAACGACGACGATCCCGCGATCGGCCTGAGCCCGCCGGTCGAGGCCGCCGTCGAGGAGGCCATCCGGATGGTCCTATCCCTGGTCGATCAGCTCCTCAACCCGGATGAGAAGGCCGCCGGCTGAGGACGCTCGCTGACAATCAACAAACGCTGACCCTCGATCCTCGGGAGCCTTCTACCAGGGCCAAACGCAATGCACGAGCTGGGAATCGCGCAGGAGATCGTCGCCATCATCGCCGAGCACGCCAGCGGGTCACGCGTCACGCGCGTGGTGCTAGAGATCGGCCGGAATGCGCTGATTCTGCCCGATTCGATCCGCTTCTGCTTCGAGCTGTGCAGCGAGGGCACGGCGGCGCAGGGTGCCTCGCTCGAAATCGTCGACGTGCTGGCGCGGGCCCGCTGCCGCGACTGCGGCGTCGAGTTCGTACTCGATCAACCGTTCGGCCTCTGCGACTGCGGCAGCGCCGACCTCCAGTGGCTCTCGGGCGACGAGATCAAGGTCAAGGAAATGGAGATCGTCTGATGTGCGCGACATGCGGCTGCTCCGACGATGCCGGGACGAAGCTGACCGACCTCCAGACCGGCGAGACCATCGACCTGGCGGAGCACCATACGCATCCCAATGATCACCATCACGAGCACGAGCACGAGCACGAGCACGAGCATGACCACGCTCATAAGCACGGCGACGGCCACCACCATCATCACGAACACGGGCACGGAAAGGTCGTCTCACTCGAACGTGAGGTCCTCGCCCGCAACAACCAGATGGCCGAGCGGGTCCGCGGATGGCTGGCGGGCCGGGGGATACTGGCGCTCAACCTCGTCAGCTCGCCGGGTGCGGGGAAGACGACACTGCTCGAACGGACGATCCGCGATCTCGGCAGCGAGATGGAGATCTCGGTTATCGAGGGGGACCAGCAGACGCTCAACGACGCCCGGCGCATCCAGGAAGCTGGCTGTCGCGTCGTGCAGATCAACACCGGGACCGCCTGCCACCTCGACGCCTCGATGATTGCCCGGGCCTTGCAGCAGCTCGACCCGCCTTCAGGTTCGGTCGTCATGGTCGAGAACGTCGGCAACCTCGTCTGCCCGGCACTCTTCGACCTGGGCGAGAGGGCCAAGGTGGTCATCGCGTCCGTGACCGAGGGCGAGGACAAGCCGATCAAGTATCCGCACATGTTCCGTGCGGGTAGCTTGATGATCCTGAACAAGATCGACCTGCTCCCCTACCTGCGTTTCGACGGCGAGCGCTGCCTCGATTACGCTCGCCAGGTCAACCCGCGGATCGAGGTGCTCCGCCTCTCCGCGGAGACCGGCGACGGGCTCGAGTCGTGGTACGACTGGCTCCGGCAGCAGGCCCGGCGGGTCCGCGAAAGCTCGGTCCTGGTCTGACGGGCCGAGCATCGAAGGCGTGCAACAGCCGCCGGCCCCGCCTCGCGCGGCCCGATCCTTACGAGCGGAATTCGCGATGATGCGCTGTCCTGGATCGCGAGCGGCTCGCGTTCTGAGATAACAGCGGGCGAGCGATCCCCGATGCGCCCCGGACGTTCGACCGATCCCGATTGAGGACGACGATCATGAGAAACGCGACGGACCGGCGGAGCCGCCGGATCTTCCTCGGCGCCTTCGGCGCGGCTCTGTTCGCCACCCGCGGCCTGTTCGCCGAGCAGCTCCTTCGCACGCCCGAGCTGACCGAGGGGCCTTTCTACCCCGACCGGCTGCCGCTCGACACCGACAACGACCTGATCCTCATCAAGGACAGCATCACCCCGGCCGTGGGCCAGGTCACACACCTGACCGGCCGCATCCTCGGCCCGACGGGCTCCCCGGTCCGCGACGCGACGGTCGAGATCTGGCAGTGCGACGCGAATCAGGTGTACCTGCACTCGGCCGACAGCGGTTCGGCCGGCAACCGGCAGGACCGCCACTTCCAGGGCTTCGGCCGGTTCACCACGGGATCGACGGGCGAATATCGGTTTCGCACCATCAAGCCCGTCCCCTACCCCGGCCGACCCGCGCCCCACATCCACGTCAAGGTCAAACGAGGCGATCGCGAGCTATTGACCACGCAGATCATGATCGCCGGGCATCCCGGCAACCTCCGCGACGGCGTCTTCCTCTCGGCCGGCGACCTGATTGACCGCGAGCTGATCCAGACCGAGTTCAAGCCGATTCCCGGCTCGAAGATCGGTGAGCTCGCGGCCAGATTCGACGTCGTCCTCGGCCGGACGCCGGACGAGTCGACCCTGAAGCGCGCGAAGGCAGAGCGCCGGTGAGCGCCACGACGGCGCGGTCGGACGCCGCCCGGACAATCGCGACGTCCACTTCGATCTTCAACTCTCGAAACAACGGAGACCGACGATGAAGCGGCTGGTTTTCACGATGACCGTCTGCGGCCTCCTCGCGGCCCTCCCGATTGCCCTGGCCCAGCAGGCGGGCGACGGACGCGGGCCAGGCGGCAGCGCCCGTACGAAGGCACGCGCAAAGTCCAGATCGAAGAGCGCGGCGGCGGACAGCGGCGTCACGCGGATGATGGCTTTCGACGAGAACGGCGACGGCCAGCTCACGAAGGACGAGGTGACGGACGAGCGACTCCATCGCCTGTTCGACCGGGCCGACGCCAACCACGACGGGACCGTCACTCGACAGGAGCTTACGGCCCTGGCGTCGCGCGAGCCGGCCGGCAATCGCGGCGGGTTCGGTGGTCCGGGCGGATTCGGACCTCCTCCCGGCGGACCGGGCGGATTCGGCATGGGACCTCCCCGGCCCGGCGACGTGTTGCCCCCCATGCTCCGCAACCGCCTCCAGTTGACCCCGGAACAGTCGCAGCAGGTCGACGCTCTTCAGAAGGACGTGGATGCCCGCCTCGACAGGATCCTGACCGCCGACCAGAAGGCCCAGCTCAAGCAGATGCGCGAGCGAGGTCCCGGTGGACCGGGCGGCCCAGGTGGTCCTGGAGGGTTCGGGCCACCTCCGGGCGATGGACCACCACCCGGAGGGTTCGGGCCTCCGCCCGGTCCAGGCGGTGAGCCCGAGTGAGTCAACAGGTCACGGGTTGCAAGCCCTCGTCTTCCCAAATTCACCGGCCTCCCAGGAGCTCACTGCACTGCGAGATGATCTGGGCGGCAACCTGATGAAGGCCGTATCCGCCCGGCAGACGCACCAGCGGCTTGCCGTGGCGGATGCAGAACTGCCGGACGTCGCCGAACGAGTGGCTGGACCAGCGGATTGCCAGGAGCACCAGCGCCACCTCGGGCCTCGCGATGACGGCCTCGAAGGACTCGATCGACTGGTGCTCCCTGGTCTCGATCCAGATCAGGTCCTTGAGGTGGAGGGCCCGTCGCAGTGTCGCCTGAGCCTCGGGGCGTCGGGCCCCACCGATCAGCACGATGCTCCGACCCTCGAGCAGCCGCGCGGCCTCCTTGACCTCGGCCGGGGGCGCAGAATTCGCCGCCACGCGAGTCGGGGTCGCGCGGGTGGATAGGTACCGGTCGATCTCGCGGAGGGCCAGGCGGAAACCCGGCGGCAGGTCGTCGCGGTCGGGCAGGTCGTCGATCACGGGCAGGAGCAGATCGCGGATCTCGCGGTTGCTCGGCGGAACGCCCTCGCCGATCAGCTCCTCGACCGTGTTCACGACGGCCTGCCAGTCGTCGTCCCCCGGTTGCCCCGCGCCGATGCGTCGGAGCGGCTCGCGAATCCCTTCAATTCGCTCCTTCTGCTGGCGGGTCTGGTCGTCGCTCGCATTGAGGGCCTCGATCCGGTCGACCAGGCTGGACCAGTTGGTCGGATCGGCCGGATCGTCCGTCCGCATATAGCGCTTCACAAACATCCGGTTCCGGGCCGCCGCGTCGCGCACCCGCTGGTAGACATCAAGCTGATCGGGGTCCTCGGGCGCACGCAGGATCTGGAGGGCCCGCCGGAGCATCGACTGGGCCTCGGCCATGAGCGGCAGCGTCCGCCCGATCAGCCCGCGCCGATTCCTGGCCGAGGCGCTCAGTTGCAAGGCCTCGGCCATCGCCTCGTAGCAGCCTCCCACGTTGTCGAGCAACGAGAGATCGGTCCCTTCGGGAGAGTCCTCCTCATCTAGCCAGTAGAAGCAATTGACGAGCTGTTCGGCCCATGCGTGCAGTTCCGGTGTGACCGTGATCTCGTCCATGGGCGCGTCGACACCTTCCCAGACGCGCCGGTGCGACTCCGCATGCCAGCGTATCGCCGCGGCCTTGTCGCGACAGCGCTTGATGAGCTGGTCGAGCTCCTCCTTCTCGGCCGCCGCGTGGCTGGCGGGATTCATCGGCGGAGGAGGCGGCGAGACGAACTTGCGCCCGAGCGTCAGCTCACGCAACGGCTCGCGGCGAGCCAGAGGGCGCGGCGGCTCGGGTCGAGGTATAGGCAGGGGCAAACGCGGGGGCACGGCACCATCCGTCTCGTCCGGATCGGTCTCGTCCATGATCCTCGAGACCTCGATGCCGATATCCTCATTCACGCCCGAGGCGGTCGCCACGGCCGGCGGCGGTTCTTCGGCCGCCGCAATCAGCTCCTCGCCCAGCGTCCGGAGGGCGGTACGCAGCGATGGGTCATTTCCCGCACGCTCGATCAGCCGCCGCGCCATCGCGACCAGTTCCTGGAGGTCGCGGCCCTGCGCCGCGGGCTCACCCGGCCGACCGATGGGCCAGCCGCCCGGGATCAGGTCCGGATCGGACACGAAACGAGTGGACATCTGGCTTCGCCTGGGCGGTGAATGCGGGGGAAACCGGTCGGCCAGGGAGCGGGGAGGGAGAGCGCCGAGGTCGGCGCCGCGGCCGTGGCGCGAAACCCGTCCAACGCCGAGCCACCGGGCGGGCGGGTCGCCGATCTGTCCGTTCGAGAAGACCGGCCTGAATTCAAGCATATCGCGCGGACCGCGCCTCGCGATAGCCTGTCGGATCAAGGGGACTGGTGTCAGGCGCCCGCAATGCCTCAATCGATCGCATCGCACGGCCGACGCCTTCATCCGTTTGCGGACATGCGACCGCGATTTCGTCCTTGCGGGCGAGAAAACCGCCACCCACTTGCGAGGGCAGCGATGTCTCCCTAGAATCACCCCGTTCGAACATCGCCACCTCTCCGACATTGAGGTGACTCGGACGATGCAAAAGGACGATGTAACCCGGCCGAGGACGCCGGAACGATATCTCGACTACCTCCAGAACCTGGCCAGGTCCGCGGCTCCGCCGAGGATCCGAGCTACGAACTCCCCGTCCGACCTGGTCCAGGAGACGATGAGGATCGCCTGCGAGAAGGCCGATCAGTTCCGGGGCACGAAGGACACGCAGTACCGCTCATGGCTCAGGCACATCCTTTCTCAGCAGATCGCCCTGGCCTGCCGCCGACTGATCCCACTCGCCGGGCGTCCGGTTTCGATCCACGCCCAGTCCGGCGAGGCGGTCGGCGGGACGCCTGCTGACGACTCGACGCCCAGCAAGGCCCTCGTCCGATCGGAGCGAGCCCTCCGGCTCGCCGCCGCGCTGGGTCGGCTTCCCGCGGAACAGCGGCAGGCCCTGGAACTCCGTTACTTCGAAAACCTCCGGGTCACCGACGTGGCCGCCCGGATGAATCGGTCGGAGGGCTCGGTCTCCGGCCTGATCGGCCGCGGGTCGCGGGCACTTCAACGCGAGTTGAAGGGATCGTGAGACCGAACTGACCCCGTGAGCGGCGAAACCGAGCAGACCGGGGACAGCGACGACCGGCGGTTCGAGGTGATCGTCGCCGAATACCTCGCGGCTCTCGATCGCGGCGAGCCGGTGGACCGCGAGCGACTACTCGCCGCGCATCCGGACCTGGCCGACCGGCTGGCCGAGTTCCTGGACGGCCAGGCCAAGCTGGAGGCGATGGCCGGATCGCTCAAGGGCGAGACCACTGGGGACGGCGATGACCGCGGGAAGGCCGAACCCCAGCCAGCCCCCGAAAGCGGCCGGGTGATCGGCAACTACGAGATCCTCGAGCGGATCGGAATCGGCGGGATGGGGGTCGTGTACCGGGCGCGTCAGCTTGGGCTGGATCGGATCGTCGCGCTCAAGATGCTCCGCGACGACGGACCGTGCACCGAGGCGGAACTGAAGCGCTTCCGCGCCGAGGCCCCGGTGATCGCGGAGCTCGACCACCCGAACATCGTGCCGGTGTACGAGACCGGCGAACACGGCGATCAGCGTTATTTCAGCATGAAGCTGGTCGAGGGGGGCAGCCTGGACGAGAGGCTGTCCGACTTCGTCGCGGACCCGCGGGCGGCCGCGCGGGCGGTCGCGGCGGTCGCGCGGGCGATCGACCATGCGCACCAGCGGGGCATCCTGCACCGCGACTTGAAGCCATCGAACGTGCTGATCGACGACCGTGGTGAGCCGATGGTCGCCGACTTCGGCCTGGCCCTGCGTGAGGGCTCGGACACGGTCTTCACCCGGTCGGGCGTGTTCCCGGGCACGCCATCCTACATGGCCCCCGAGCAGGTCAACAGCCCGCGCGAGGGCGTCACCCGGGCGACGGACATCCACGGACTGGGCGCCGTTCTGTACTCCCTGCTCACAGGCCGCCCGCCCTTCGGCGGCAAGTCGCCCTGGGAGATCCTCGACCAGGTCCGGACGAAGACCCCCACTCGCCCGCGCCAGCTCCGCCGATCGATCGACCGCGACCTGGAGACGATCTGCCTGAAGTGCCTGGAGAAGGATCCGGCGCGTCGATACGCCACGGCCGCCGATCTGGCCGACGACCTCGACCGCTGGCTCGACGGCCGCCCGATCCGTGCGCGGCGCGTGGGCCCGATCGGCCGGAGCTGGCGGATTGCCCGGCGGCATCCGATGACCGCCGGCGCCCTGGCACTAATGTTCCTGCTGGGCCTCTGGCAGGGCCGAGCGATCTACGTCCAGGCCCGCGCCGTCCGCGAAAAGGCTCTCCGCGACGAGCTGGCCCGACGCCAGGCGCAGGCCGTCGCCGATGACTGGTCGGCGCGCGAGCAGGCGGAGGCCTGGATCAAATGGGACGAGGGCGACCTGCAACAGGCCCGGCTGATCGTCGAGCGCCACCAGCCGCGGCCGGGTAGGCCGGACAATCGGGGGTTCGGCTGGCGGCTGATCGAACGCGTGACCCATGCGGGGCTCGAGTTGAACCGCGGTCTACACTGGAGCGCGGTTTACTCGGCAGCCTTCGCTCCGGACGGAAAAACCCTGGTGACGGCGGGTGTAGACCGGATCGTTCACGTTTGGTTCTGGGATTCGCCCTATGACCGCTACAGCATGGGAAACGCCGGTTAGGCGACCGGCGTCTGGTAACCTACCCTCACGACGGGTTAATCTGGGCTGAGGCGGCGCGGGATACCCAGGATCGTTGCGATTCCATCACGGACGTTCCCCATGAACGACACCATCGACCAATTCGACGCTTTGCTCC
>DAIDHB010000369.1 GCA_027452145.1 Planctomycetales bacterium | reverse complement strand
CTTCGAGCCGGGATTCCACCGACCCGTCTCCTATCCCAGTAGCAAGCCTCTCGACACCCGCTGGGCTTTTCCCCGACACCCTCCTAGAAGATGAAGAATCCCGAGAGCTGGACCCGCCGATCCGTCGCGGTCGCGCCGCTCAGGTAGGTCTGCTGGAAGTTGGCGTACTCGAGGCCGAAACGGATGGCCTGCGTCGCGTCGAAGAAGACGTTGGCGTCCCAGAACGTCTCGTGCCAGAAGGCGCTCGAGCCCGAGCCGAACTGGTCCATGTTGGACGAGAGCGTGTCGGAGTAGAGCCCGCCGACCCAGAGGCGGCCCTCGGGCGGCAGGTAGAACTGCGCCGAGACGATGAGGCTCTCCCAGTTGACCGTCGTCAGCGCGCCGGTCGTGCTGGACCAGCCGACGAGCCCGGGGTCGACGTCGAGAACCTTTCCGTACGCGGCGGCGCCGCCGGTGTAGCCGGCGGGGGCGCCGATCGACATTCCGCCGTTGAGGCCGGTGTAGAGGTCGGCGTCGCCCGAGCCGTCCGCCGCCTCGCCCAGGACCGTCAGCGTCCAGGCCTTGCGGGTCTTGGCCGGGATGACCGGGATCATGATGTCCGCGGCGCCGACATAGCCGGTGGCGCTCGAGAGGCCGCTCGCCGCGGGGAGGAGGAACTGACGCGTGCCACCGGAGAGGCCGATCGCCGCGGGCGAGATGGTGGTTCCGGTGGCCCCGATGGTCTGGACGCCTTTCCAGTCGTCGATGGTCAGCTTCAGGCCGCCCTGGAAGTCGGGGACGACGGCGTCCATCTGTGGCGGCCGCAGGGCGGCGAGGGCGATTTCGAGGCTCGTCGGTCCCATGCGGAACTTGTGGCCCAGCCGGAGCTGCTGGGTCCGGGAGTAGAGCTCGCCCGGGATCCCCTGGATGTCGACGGTGTTCGGCTGGAAGGCGCCCTGCCAGCCGACGAGCGACCACGTCTGTCCAAACGAAAGCGTCACGTAATCGCTCTCGAGGTTGAGCAGGAAGTGGCGCACGCGGAAGGTCGGGTTGTTCCAGAAGGCACCTTCGCTGATCGTGCCCGATCCGTTGGGGGGTGTCCCCGGCTGGTTGCCCAGGAAGTCCATTTCCAGCCAGCCGGTCGAACGAATCCCCGCGTACTCGGGGGCGGCGATGTGGAAGCCAAAGCGGCTGTTGCGGACGCCGAACATCGTCCGGCCGTTGTCGCCCTGGAGGGATCCGGGCAGCGCGATCTTGCTCATGCCGGCGAGGTCGACGAAGCTGCGCGTGCTGTCGTTGATCGCGTCCGCCTCGACGAAGCCGTAGAACGTCGTCGCGAACTTGCCGGCCATGACCGTCAGCCCGGACGGCACCTGCGTCAGCGCGACCTGGCCCGGGGTGAAATTCGTCCGCTCGGGGATCAGCGAAGACGAAGACGACGCGGCCGGGGCGGCGGCGGGCGGCGTGCCGGTCGCGGGGGCCGGCGCGGCGGGGGCGGGATCAGCGGCGAGAATCGAGAGGAGCGGCAGGACGGCGATGCAGTGCAAGGCGACCTCCGGGTGGGTGGATGCTCCGCTTGTACGCCCTCCGTTTGTCCGCCGAGCGAGCGTTCTGTGACATCCGTGTTACGCCCGCGGCGCGGCCGCGTCCGTCCCTGCCG
>DAIDHB010000368.1 GCA_027452145.1 Planctomycetales bacterium | reverse complement strand
GCGGCCCGGCTTCTTGACGATGCCCGATCGCGTGCACAATGATGGCGGGACCTTTCCCTCGCAATCTCGCGTTTCCAGGGTAATCTTCACCATGCGCGTGTTCATCACGGGCGGCTCGGGTCTGATCGGCCGCAACCTGGCCCGGACGCTCGTCGAGGCCGGCAACCACATCCTCATCCTCTCGCGACGGGCGAGCGAGCTGAGGCGCGACCCGGCGATGTGGCCGTTCCGGGTGGTCGACGGCGACCCGGCGAGTCCGGGCAACTGGCAGGACGAGATCGAGGGCTGCGCCGCGATCGTCAACCTCGCGGGGCACAACCTCTTTGCGCAGCGATGGACCCCGGCGGTGAAGGCGAAGATCCGCGACAGCCGGGTACACGCCGCCGAGCAGTTGGTCGCGGCGGTGAAGCGATCATCGCGCCGGCCCCGCGTGTTCGTCCAGGGTTCGGCGATCGGCTACTACGGCCCGCATGGCGACGAGGAATTGACCGAGGCCAGCCCGCCCGGCTCGGATTTCCTCGCCGAGGTCTGCCGCGAGGCCGAGGCCGCGACCGAGCCGCTCGAATCGCTCGGCGTCCGCCGGGCGATCGTGCGGACCGGGATCGTCCTGGCGAAGGGCGAGGGCGCGCTGGGTGCCATGGCGCCGATCTTCAAGCTGGCCCCAGGCGCGCCGATCGGCAGTGGCGGACGTCTAGGCCCGGCCCGCGGCGAGCAGTGGATGAGCTGGATCCACATCGACGAGATCGTCGGCCTCTTCCGGCTGGCCATCGAGAACAACCAGGCCGAGGGCCCGATCAACGGCACGGCGCCGAACCCGGTGCGCAACGCCGAGTTCAGCCGGACGCTGTCACAGACGTTGCGGAACCCCGCGACGCCCTGGCGGTTCTTCCTGCCCGTCGGCCCGCCGGACGCCCTGCTGAAGCTGATGCTGGGCGAGGTCGCGACGGCCGTGACCAACGGCCAGAGGGTCCGGCCGGCGAAAGCCCTGGGACTCGGATACAACTTTCTTTATCCCGAGCTACCGGCCGCGCTCCAGCAGATCTTCCACGGCAGGAAACCCGCTCTCGTGCCCCGCTGATCGACGGGATTCACCCCAAATCCGTGCACACCCGTACTGTCGAATTGAATCCGGGGAGCGACAAGCAAAGGACGGCCAACGAACGACCGTCACTTCATCACAAATCCGGCCAGGAACCCGGCCGCGAAGGTGAGCCACGCGGCGACGATCGCGGTCGCCAGGGCCAGCCCCGGCTGAGTCTCGGCGAAGCGCGCGGCGGGCGCGAACCAGCGGGGATAGTCGGGCTGGACGCGAATGATGGTGGGCTCGGCCGGCGGCGAACCACCGCCGACCGGTTCAGCCGAGAGGGGAGTCGTCGCCGAGGCGGGGGCGGACGGGTCGGACGGCGGGCGCGCAGCGGAGGCGCTGGAGCCGTCGCGCGAGTCGGCCTTCGGGCGGCTGGAGCCCGATCTCGGCCGCAGGAGGGCCCGCAGCGCCTCGGCCGCCTCGGCCGCGCCGGCGTACCGCTCGTGCGGCTTGTGGGCCATCATTTTGTCCATCACGCGGACGACCGCCGGCGGCAGGTCGGGCAGGTGCTCGGTGATCGGCACATGCCGCCCGCTGATCCGCTTGCCCAGCCGCTCGATCGGCGAGGTGCCGGGGAAGGGCAGCTTCCCGGTCATCAGGTGGTACATCGCGCACCCGAGGCCATACACGTCGCTCCGCCCGTCGACCTCGCGCCCGCACGCCTGCTCGGGCGACATGTAGTCGACCGTGCCGACCGCGATCCCATCCGCCGTGGCAAACGTCGCCGAGGTGTCCCCCTCCATCAGGACGCCCAGGCCCAGGTCGAGGATCTTGATCCGGCCCTCCTTGTTCAGGAGGATGTTCGACGGCTTGATGTCGCGGTGAACGATCCCCTGCTCGTGCGCGTGCGCCAGCCCCAGCGCCGCCTGCGCCGCGTACTCGATCATCTCGGCCGCCGGGATCGGGCCCTTCTTCAGCCGCTCGCCCAGGCTGTAGCCCGGGACGTACTCCATCACGATGTAGAGCACCCGCTGCGCCTGGTCGGCGTCGAACGCCCGCACCACGTTCGGATGATCCAGCCGGCCCACCAGCTTCATCTCGCGCTGGAACCGCGCCACCACTCGCTCGTTCGACGCGATCTCGGGCGAGATGATCTTGAGCGCGACCACGCGGTCCATCATCACGTGGTGCGCCTTGTACACCCGCCCCATCGATCCCGACCCGATCCGGTCGAGGATCACATACCGCCCGACGATCAGCCCGTGCGACCGATTGCCCAGGAACCGCTTGGCCTGATAGGCAGTGATCACCTGATCGCGGACCAGGCGCTCGGCCAGTTCCATGCTGTCCATCGGGTACTCGCCACGGACCACCTTCGCCCGAAGCTCGGCGATCTGCTTCTCGGACATGATCCCGGAGTCGCGAATGACCGGCAGCAGGTCGTGCGGAACGCTGTCCGCCGACTTGGGCCGTTCGAATCGTGCCATGCGGGACCTCCCAGGAGCGAACGCCGGCCGCGACTGCCGCGGCCCCGGCTCAATTACCAAGCTTGTTACGGGGTAACACTTTGCCTACGATCGAGGCAGGGCCCCGTGACCCAAGACCATACCATAACACTCGCTTCCCCTCAATCGGCCGCGCTTCATCCTCATTTCGTCACGCGACGCACGTGAGCGTTCCCCCGCAGCACCCGCCGACCGCCAGCCGCTCGGGACTGGACAGTTCCCCGGTCCGACCACTACCATGCCTCAAAGCCGCCACCCGCACCGCCTGCGTCAAATCCTTCACCCCAGCCATCACGAACCTGACCGATCCACTCGCAGGGAGCCGAACCCTCTCGTCGGAGCATCACGCATGACTGTACCACAGGGCCCGCAGGTTGCGCTGAGGGAGTTCGCCGCGTCACGCGAATTCTTCATCGGGATCGACAGCGACGGCTGCGTGTTCGACACCATGGAGGTGAAACACAAGGAATGCTTCATCCCGAATATCATCCGACACTACCGGCTGGCGGCGATCGCGAAGTACGTCCGCGAGGCGGCGGAGTTCCTCAATCTTTACTCACGATTCCGGGGCATCAACCGGTTTCCGGGCCTGGTGATGACGATGGATCTGCTCGCCGCCCGGCCTGAGATCCTCCGTCGACGTCCGCACGTTCCGTCGATGAACGGACTGCGTGAGTGGGTGAAGCGAGAGACCCGACTGGCCAACCCGGTGCTCAAGGCCGAGATCCAGAAGACGGACCATCCGGATCTCGTCGAGGCGCTGGCGTGGAGCGAGGCGGTGAATCGCTCGATCGCGGAGACGGTGGTGGACGTCCCGCCGTTCCCGTTCGTGCGCGAGTCGCTCGAGAGCATGCAGGGGAAGGCCGATATCATGGTCGTATCCGCGACGCCGGCCGAGGCGCTGGTGCGCGAGTGGACCGAGCACGGATTGACGCCGCTGGTCTCGCTGATCGCCGGCCAGGAAATGGGCAGCAAGCGCGAGCACCTGGCGCTGGCGGCCGTCGGCCGGTACCAGCCGGAGCGGATCCTGATGGTCGGCGACGCGCCGGGAGACCTCGATGCCGCGGAGGCCAACGGCGTTCTTTTCTACCCGATCAGCCCCGGCTCGGAGGATGAATCGTGGCAACGGTTTTTCGAGGAGGCGCTGCCGCGCTTCTTCGCCGGGACCTACGCGGGCGATTACATGGACGCCCAGATCGAGCGGTTCCTGGCGATGCTGCCCGAGCGGCCAACCTGGCGGTTCGTGTAAGTCCAGGCCCGGCAACGAGGACGGGCCGATCGTCCGCCGGCCTGTCGCCACGAGGCCGCCCGGTTGGTACAATCTCTCCTTCCGAAAAGTGGCAGATCGTCCGCGTTCGACGAGAGGAAGAATGAGCATGGCGACGACCGAGCAGCTTGCCGACATCGGCCTGATCGGCCTGGCGGTGATGGGAGAGAACCTGGTTCTGAACATGGAGAGCCACGGCTTCACGGTCGCCGTGTTCAACCGGACCACGTCGAAGGTCGACGCCTTCCTTGCCGGGCGCGCGAAGGGGAAGAAGATCGTCGGCGCCCATACCGTCGAACAGCTCGTCGCGTCGCTGAAGCGGCCAAGGAAGATCATGATCATGGTCAAGGCCGGCTCGGCCGTGGACGCCGTGATCGACGAGCTGGTCCCGCTACTCGAGCCGGGCGACATCCTGATCGACGGCGGCAACTCCGAGTTCACCGACTCGACCCGCCGGACCCGCGACCTCAAGGCCAGGGGGCTGCAATTCATCGGCACGGGGGTCTCGGGCGGCGAGGAGGGCGCGCTCAAGGGCCCGTCGATCATGCCCGGCGGCAATCCCGACGCGTGGCCGCACGTCAAGCCGATCTTCCAGGGGATCGCCGCCAAGGTCGCCGACGGCACGCCGTGCTGCGACTGGGTCGGGCCCGAGGGCGCCGGCCACTACGTGAAGATGGTGCACAACGGCATCGAGTACGGCGACATGCAGCTCATCTGCGAGGCCTACCAGTTGCTGCGCGAGGCGCTCGGCATGGAGCCCGACGAGATCCACGAGGTCTTCGCCCGCTGGAATACCGGCCCGCTCGACAGCTACCTGATCGAGATCACTCGCGACATCCTCGGATTCAAGGACCCCGAAACCGGCAAGCCGATGATCGACCTGATCCTCGACGCCGCCGGCCAGAAGGGGACGGGCAAGTGGACCGTCATCTCGGCGGCCAACCTGGGCGTGCCTCTGACCCTGATCGCCGAGGCTGTCTTCGCCCGCTGCATCTCGGCCCAGAAGGACGAGCGCGTCGCCGCGTCGAAGCTCCTCAAGGGTCCCCAGAAGACGGCCGCCCCGGCGGCCGAGCGCCAGGGCTTGATCGACGCGATCGAGCAGGCCCTCTACGCCAGCAAGCTCATGTCGTACGCCCAGGGTTTCGTGCTGCTCGACGCCATGGCCCGCGACTCGAAGTGGGAGATCAATCGCGGCGCCGTGGCCCTGATGTGGCGGGGCGGCTGCATCATCCGCAGCGCGTTCCTCGGCAAGATCAAGGAAGCCTTCGACCGCGATCCCAAACTCGCTAATCTGATGCTCGACCCCTATTTCCGGGGCGAGATCGAGCGCTGCCAGGCGGGATGGCGCCGCGCCTGCGGCCTGGCGATCGCAAGCGGCATCCCCATCCCGGCCATGTCCTCGGCGCTCGCGTACTTCGACGGCTACCGCACGGACCGCCTTCCGGCGAACCTGCTTCAGGCCCAGCGCGACTATTTTGGCGCCCATACCTACGAGCGGGTCGACCGCCCGAGGGGCGAGTTCTTCCACACGAACTGGACCGGCCGTGGCGGCACGACCGCCTCGTCGTCGTACAACGTCTGAGACTCCCAATCGTCCCATTTCCAATCGCCTCGAGAGGGCCGGGTGATACGGCGCAGCGGGTCCGGTGCGCGCCGCGACCCGCATCGAAAACCGGTGGCCACCGCCGGCCCTGTTTGTGCATGGGATAGGAAGGCAGCGCGCGGGAATTCCGCCTGACGCCGCACCCGAGCCGACCGGCGGACGGGCGCGCCACGTCCAGGCTGATCTCTCCAAATCGAATTGCTGCAAGAATTTCAGAAGAATCTCGGTTATGGATGTCGATTTTCGACGATTCGAATCGAATACTACGATAGTGACAGCGACGGCCGCGCGGGTCGCCGAACGACGCGAGATCAGGCCGGTGTTGCGGGGAACGACGATGCCCGAAGGGACCGCCGGGACGACCGGACGGATGGACAGACCGACCCCGATCCCGAGCGTGCTCGAGGAGACGGCGGTGCAGGACTTCAGGGTCCGGCCCCGCGCCCCCGAGACGACGGGCGAGCATTGCCTGAGCGACCGCATGGGCTCGAGCCTGGGCTCGTACCGGATCGAGAGGTTGCTGGGCCGCGGCTCGATGGCGTGCGTGTACAAGGCACGGCACCTGGGGCTCGACCGCGACTGCGCGCTCAAGATCATGGACTCGTCGCTCGACACGAGGCAGGCGGGCCTGCGCGAGCAGTTCTGGGCCGAGGCCCGGGCCGCGGCCAACCTGATGCACCCGAACGTCGTGACCGTCCATAACGTCGGCAGCGCCGACGGCCACCACTTCATCGAGATGGAGTACGTCCCCGGCGGCCGGACGCTCCGCGACGTCCTGGTGCATGACGGGCCGCTCGACGCCTCGAAGTCGGCGACCCTGGCCCGGCAGATCACCCTGGCGCTGGGCGCCGCGCACAACTCGGGGCTGGTCCACCGCGACATCAAGCCGGCGAACGTGCTGCTCACCGAGCGAGGCGTCGCCAAGCTCGCCGACTTCGGCCTGGTCCGTCGGCTCGACGACCTGGCCCGGGGCGGTGCGCCGCTCGCCGGTACGCCCACATACATGGCGCCCGAGCTCTTCGAGGGCGTCCCGGCCAGCCCGCGGTCGGACTTCTACGCCGTGGGCGTCCTTTTATTCTACTGCCTGTCGGGCCGCCTGCCGCTGGTCTCGGACAGCGTCGGCCAGTTGATCCAGCTCCACCGCACGCAGCCGATCCCCGAGATCCGCTCACTCGTCCCGGCGGTTCCCGAGGCCCTCGCGCAGATCGTAGCACGGGCCCTGGCCAGGAACCCCGAGGAACGCTTCGACAGCGCCGAAGAGATGGCCGACGCCCTCCAGGGCGTGATCCTTCGCATCCGCGAGGTCGAGGCCCTCGTCCGCGAGAGTGTCGACGGGCTCAACTGCTTCATCCAGGGGCACCGTAACACCTTCCGCATCATCGTGCCGCTGCCGTGCGACCGGCTCCAGGAGGTCGTCGTCGAGGCGACGGAGGCCCCCAACGGCGACCCGATCCTCACGGTCTTCTCGGTCTGCGCGCCGGCCGATCCAGCATACTTCCAGTACGCCCTGCGGCTGAACTCGCAGCTCACCTATGGCAGCATCTCCGTGCACGACGTCCTCGGCAGCCCGATGTTCGTGATGTCGCGGACCTTCTCGCTCGACACGGTCCACGCCGACGACCTACGGGGCGCGATCGTCGAGATCGCCCGCCGCTCGGACGGGATCGAGAAGCAGCTCACGCGGATGGACCAGTACTGATTCACGAGCCCGCTGATGCTTTCCGGTCGGTCCGGGAGGGCGAGGCTCCCGCCGAGCCGCGAGGGAAGGCTCGGCGGGAGCCTCGCCCTCCCAGGGACCAGACGGCGGCTCGGAGCCCCTGCGGGGCAGACTCGAGGCAATCCGCACCGTGAACCGGCGACATCAGTCGCCGGGTCATGGCTGATAGGAACCTGGCGACTCACGTCGCCGGTTCGCCAGGCGCTTTTCCTCGCGCGAGACGTGGGACCTATCGGGCGGCCGATTTGCCGATTATAAGAAGAGTAGGCGGGCGCCTGTCGTCCCGTCTCGATCTGCGCGAACTCACCGGAGCGCGTCGCCATGGTGAACGCGGCCGAACTGGCCTGGTCCCTGGTCCTCTCGATCGTCGCCGTCGCGGTCGCGGCGATCCTGGGACTGAGCGTCTGGTGGGATCGCCGGACGCGCAAGCCCGGACTCTTCCTCAACGATTACCGCCACTTCGTCCTCCAGGACATCCGGCGTATCGTCGGGATCGTGTGCCTGGCACTGCTCGCGCCGGGGCTCTACTTCGGCTCGCGGGTTCCCGTCTTCGTGGCCGAGGCGGTGCCTCCCGGCCAGCCCGCTCCGGCCCGGCCAGTGCTGCATCCGAACCGCGTCTTCCTCGGCATCTGGCTGGCCGTCTTCGTGCTGGTGGCGATCCTGCTGGCCCTGGCGCTCATCGACTGGATCGCCACCCGCCGGTATGCCCGCCGCCAGCGCTCCGCCATGAGCCTGGAGCGTCTCGACATCCTGCGTGAGGGGATGCAGCACCAGCACGACGTCGGACATGACGGGCCGCTTAACGGTAGCGCGTAAGGTCGTCTCGCCTTACGGGGCGGCCGACGCGAAGTCCGACGGGTCGACCGTGAGGGTGTAGACCTTGCTGTGCTCGTTGAGGGCCCGGAACTTGCCCCTGTGGACGGTCACCTTGCCGGCGTGCTTGACGCGGACCTGCCACTGGGTGGGCTTGGCCTTGCCGCCGAAGCCGCTCCAGAAGACGACGTACCACTTGTAGACGCCGGGCGGCCCGTGGCCCTTGACCTTCTCGGAGCCGGGCCCGTCGGAATCGACGAGCCAGTAGACGTTCTCCGGGCCATAGCCCTTGGTGTTGTCGACGTCCAGCTCGCCCCCTTTCTCGCCCTTGGGATCCTCCCAGAAAATCTCCTTTCCGCCGGGCTCGATGACGTGCAGGTCGAGGTCGACGTCGGTGTTCCAGATGAGGGTGAACTGGGGGTCGCCGACCTTCACCTGGACGCCCTTGATGGTCTCGCCGCCGTCGCCGAACCGGGCCAGGCCGAACCCGTCGCCTTCGCCGGCGCCCGGGTTGTTGTTGTCCAGGCCGCCGCCGACGGTCGGGGCCCGGTTGCGCCTGGTCATCGCCTCGGGCTCGATCGCGTCGAGCTTGAGCGATTCCAGGGGCGGGGCGACGATCGACGCCTCCATCTCTTCCAGGGCGAGCGGGGCAGGGGGCATGTCGAACGGGGTGTTCAGGCCGCCGGAAAGGGTCTCGCCGTCCTCGACGCCGCTGGGCGAGCCGGCGAGCCGCGTGTCGATCGTGATCGGGGGATGCGGGTCCGGCGCGAAGTACCAGAGACCGAGGATCACGAGCACCACGATGTGCATCGCGACGGACGCGCCCCAGCCCTTGAGCGACTCGGGCGTCCACCAGGGCTCGGGCTCGACGGGGCGCTCAAGCGCCACCGGCGGAGGTACCGGCGGCGGGCCGGCGACGGGGACCTTCGGACCGGCCGTTCCCGGCGTCGCGCGAGGTCGCATTGGGCTGGCCGACATCACCACCCCCGGTTGTGCGTCATCGGCGGTCGACCGCCCGGGTCCGACCACCCTTCCAGATCCGACGGCCCTATCATGTACACTAGCGAGCATAACGCGCCCGAACGCGCGCCGGAAAGCTCAAATCGGTTGCGGCCGGGCAGCCCGGCGGATACAAGGGAAGGGTCGCCAGCGGCTCGCGGCCCGTCGAGGCGCGAATTGGCCGCCGGCCGCGAGGGGACTCAGATGGACGCGCACGAGCTGAGACGATTGCTGCTGGACGTCGCCGAGGGACGGATCGCGTCGGAAGACGCGCTCCAACGCATCCGGGTCCAGCCCTTTCAGGACACCGGCGGATTCGCCAAGGTCGACACCCATCGCCGGCTGCGCTGCGGGTTTCCCGAGGTCATCTTCGGCCAGGGCAAGACGGCCGAGCAGATCGAGGCGATCCTGAGGACGCTGCTCAAGCACGAGCAGGGGGGGCTGGTCACACGGGTCGCCCCGTCGGCCGCCGAGCACCTGTGCGCGGCGTTCCCGGAAGGCGAATACAACGCGCTGGGGCGGACGTTCCGCGTCCGGGGCCCGGCCACCGACGAGCCGAAGGTCGGCCGTGTCATCATCATCACGGCCGGGACGAGCGACCTGCCCGTCGCCGAGGAGGCCCGCGTCACTGCCGAGGCGTGGAACTGCGAGGTCAAGCTGATCGCGGATGTCGGGGTCGCCGGCCTGCACCGGCTGCTCCACCAGCTCCCGCAGCTCGCCGACGCCGACGCCCTCGTGGTCGTCGCCGGGATGGAAGGTGCGCTGCCGAGCGTCGTCGGCGGCCTGGTGGACTGCCCGGTCATCGCCGTGCCGACGAGCATCGGCTATGGGGCCCATTTCCAGGGGCTGGCGGCGCTGCTGGGGATGCTCAATAGCTGCGCGTCGAACGTGACGGTCGTCAACATCGATGCCGGGTTCAACGGCGGTCACTACGCCGGCCTCATCGCCCGCCGGATGGGCCAGGCCCGGGTCGTCGCGGCGGCGCAGGGGGCCGGGAAGGCCGCCGGCGCGCCGTAATCGGCCAATCGGACGGACATCAACACGATCAACGGAGAGGCCGGCGCCCTTTGCGCCGGCGGCGAGGAGAATCCATGGCGCTGGAAGAGGTCAATTCGATCCCGAAGCTTGCCCCTCGGGCCCAGGACGGCCACAAGGGTCGGTACGGTATGGTCCTGGTCGTTGCGGGAGGCCGAGGCATGGCCGGCGCGGCGGCGCTTTGCGGGGCGTCGGCGTTACGGTCGGGGGCCGGCCTGGTCCGCGTCGCCACGTCCGCCGAGGCGCAGCCGGTCGTCGCGAGCTTCGAGCCGTGCTACATGACCTATCCGCTGCCAAACACCGAGGAAGGGCTTGTCGACTTTCCGAGGTCGCGATCGGCGCTTGCGGGCCTGGTCGAGAAGGCCGACGTCGTCGCGGTGGGCCCCGGCCTGGGTCAATCGGACGACATCCGCGCGCTCGTCCGCTTCCTGATCGATGAGACGAAAAAGCCCCTGGTGATCGACGCCGACGGCCTCAATGCTCTGGCCGGGGAGGTCCGGATCCTCGCCGGGCGGAAGGACCCGACGGTGCTCACGCCCCACCCCGGCGAGTTCGCCCGGTTGACGGGGACCGACGTCGCTGCCGTCCAGGCCGACCGCGTACGCCGCGCCGCCGAGCTGGCCGCGACGTCGGAGGGGCTGGTCGTCGTGCTCAAGGGTGCGGGCACAGTTGTCACCGATGGCCGCCGGTATTACCTCAATACGACCGGCAACCCCGGGATGGCGACCGGCGGCTCCGGCGATGTGCTCACCGGGGTGATCGCGGCGCTGATCGGCCAGCGGATGGAGGTGTTCGACGCCGCCCGGCTCGGCGTATTCGCCCACGGGCTGGCCGGCGACATCGCGCGCGACGACCACGGCGAGGTCGGCATGATCGCCGGGGATATTGTGGACGCCCTCCCCGACGCGTTCGCCCACCTGCTCCCCGACCCGAACCTGCCGCACTGAAACGGGTAGGCGGATTGCGTGGCCTGAATCGACGTCCCGGGCCGCAGCGGACGCGTCGGGGCTCCGTCATCCCCGTTCGGAACGGCCCAGGTCCGACGAGTCGGGCAAAAGTCGGACTCAGTGGCCTGTTCGCGGTGGGTTTTGTCGCGTAGAATGGCCTGCATGGACGCGGGGTCGAAGCCGCGACAGCGTGTCCAGCGTGCAGGGCAAGCTACGAGTCTCGTCGTCACGAGCAGGGGAGGCCGGAGTGTCCACTCACGAAAATTCACCAGCCGCTGCCGCCTGGACCTATCGCATGGAGGTCTCCCCCACGGGGCAGAACACGCCGGCCATCGCCAACACGAACGACCCCATTCTCCTCCTCCACCTGCTCGCCAATCTCCAGAATCAGACGCTCGAATCGCAGCGGCAGATCATCGAGATTCAGCGCCAGCAACTGGAGATCTCGCGCGAGCTGCTCCAGGTCAGCCGCGAGCAGCGCGCTCGCCAGGGCGCCGAGCTCGAGCGGTGGCAAAACGGCCACGAGCACGTCCTCGAGGCCTGCCGCGATACGCTCGGCCGGCTCGAGCAGGTCCACGCCTCCCTCATGGGCGAGCTCGCCAACTACGTCGAGGAGAACCACGAGAACCTGCTGGAGGGAGACTTTTCCCTCAGCGACTTCGTGGACCGTTACGGCCCCAAGCTGGCCCACGTCAACACGATGCTCGCCGTCCTTCGGCCGCTGGCCGCCGCCAAGAACAACAACAAGCCCGAAGGCTGATGCCGTTTCCTGGCCCCGCGTTACCAAAATGCCATTCGCCGCGGGACCCGTCCGGGATTAATCGGACCGGCACCGCGGCGAATGGTTGTTCTCGTATCGAACGGCCCGGCTGTATTCGCGCCGGGCTCGTCGATCGATCGATCAGTTGATCGAACGATGTATCAATAGCGGCGGCTATCGTAACCGCCCGAGCGGCCGCCACGGCCACCGCCGCCGCCGCCACCGCCGCCCCAGCCGCCACCGCCACCCCCACCGCCGCCGAATCCACGCGGCTCGCGCGGACGGGCCTCGTTGACGGTCAGGCGCCGGCCATCGTGTTCCTGGTCGTGCATCGCATCGATGGCCGCTCTCGCCTCGGAGTCCGACTCCATTTCAACGAAGCCGAATCCCTTGCTCCTGCCGGTCTCGCGATCGGAGATGACCTCCGCGCTCTGCACGCTACCGTACTGCGAAAACATCTGCTCCAGGTCGGAACTGCTCACCCGGTAGGAGAGGTTTCCGACATACAGTTTCTTACCCACTCTTTCAGTCTCCTCAGACCAGGGGTCCTGACCCGGCGATCACCGCCGCGGGCCGCTACGAAAGGCCGCCCTGGCGGCCTCAGTGGGTGGAAAGGCGAGAGAGCGAGCGAACAGAATCCGATGGGATCTACGACAGGCACTCGTTCGTTTCCAACCAACCCTTCTTATAATCGATTCTGTCGCATTCTTGATAGAGGAAATCTTCGGAAAATTGTGTTGCAACGGGCCGGCGGGCCGGCCGGCCCGCGATCGCGGCCGGCAACTTCGGTTGAACGGGCAAAGCTCGGCGGTTGGCGAGGGATCCTCGGGGCGACCGAGCGCCCGATCCCGCCCCAAGCCCACCGCCCCGGGATCACACCGTCTCGGGCTGGGCTTTCCGACCGGGCCAGGGTCGAGGGAACTTCCTCTTCACCTCTTCCCAGAGGGCATCGCGGACCCGGGCGCCGCTCTCCTTGACGATCCCTGAGAGCATCCGGGCCGACTCGGCGGTCGCCGAGCGGCGCACCTTGCCTCGCGGCTGGGCGACGAGCGACCCGCAGTACGCACGGGTGATCATCCCGATCCGCAGGGTCAAAAAGGCGTTGGCGCTGCCGCTCAATAGCGAGTTCACCGCGATCGTGGTGAACACCTGGAGGCCGGGGATCGCGCCTCCCACCGTCCCGATCGAGGCGGTCACCACCGGCTGGATCATCTGGTGCAGCTCGACGTCGTCGAGCTCGCCGGCGACGAACGCCGTGGCGGCGACGTTCGCGTAAAGGTGGGCCATCTGCCGGAGTGAGGGGCGCTGATAATAGAGGTGCGCGATCCGCCAGATCATGCGCGACTGGGCCATCAACACCAGGAGCGCGTCCAGCCGTCCGCTCTGGGAGACGGCGGTCGTCAGGAACACGGTCGTCGCCATCTGCCGGGCGATACCGTTGGCCTCGGCCTCCAGGCGGAGCAGCGCCTGCTCGATCTCCCACCGCTCGGTGAGCGGACTGACGGCGCCGACGCGGGGATTCGCGGCCAGCCGGCGGCCGAGTTCGGCGAGGTGGGCGTCGAACTCGGGTCCGGACTCGTCCGCCGGGGGGACCAGCGCCCTGGGCATCCGCAACACCATCACCACGGGCACGCCGATCAGCCCGCCGTAGGCGAGCAACAGGCCCCAGAGCGTCGCCTGCCCCAGCGCCGGATGGACCTCCCGGGCGAGCAGGACGACCTGCGCCGTCTGGTTGACCACGACGACGCCGAAGCTTAGCAGGACCAGCCCGCTCCCGAGGAATAGCAGCGTCTTCACCGTCTGTTTCATCGCCGTGAGTCCCGAGCCGCTCGAAGGAGAGGACACGTCCGCCACCGCCGGTTGGGCTTCCCCGAGGCCTTCCTGTCTATCCGTCCTTCGGACGGCCAGCACAATTATTGCCGGGGATGGCTCGCCGGGCCGCGTTGCCACGCGAGGAAGTCGGATTCTACCCGAAAGCCGAAACGAATGCGCCGGGGAACCGTCGCGGAGCGCCTGCGCGAATCATTACCGGCGGTTCAGGTAGTGTAGTCGGCGTTGAGGCGGATGTACTCGGCCGTCAGGTCGCATGTCCAGAACCGGGCGGAGGCATCGCCCGAGCCGAGGACAAGGCGAAGGTCCACCGGCCGCCGCGACCGGATCGAGGTTGAGAGGGCCTGCTCGTCGAACGAGGCCGGCGATCCCTGGCGGTACACCGGCACCTCGTTGATCCAGAGCGAAAGATCCTCCTCGCGGAAGTCGACCCCGGCATAACCGGCCGCCGAGACGATCCGACCCCAGTTGGGGTCGGCGCCATGGATCGCCGTCTTCACGAGCGCACTCTCGGCGATGCAGCGAGCAATCGCCCGCGCATCGGCCGTGGTCCGGCACCCCTCGACGTCGATCGTGATGAAATGAGTGGACCCCTCGCCGTCGTCGGCAATCGCTCGGGCCAGCGTCTCGCAGGCCGATTTGACGATCCCGGCGAACTCGGCCAGGCCGGCGCCCGAGAGCGGCTCCTCCCCCGCGGCCGTACTGGAGAGCAGCAACACCGTGTCGTTGGTGCTCGCATGCCCCTCGACCGACAGGCAGTTGAACGACGAGTCGACGGCCTCCGCGAGGATTCCCCGCAGATCCTGGGACCGCACGGGTGCATCCGTCAACAGGAAGGCGAGCATGGTCGCCATCCGTGGGCCGATCATCGCCGCGCCCTTGGCGATCCCGAGCAGGGTCGCATCCTGTCCGGCAATCACTCGTCGCTCCGAGACGATCTTGGGCCGGGTGTCGGTCGTCATGATCGAGCGGGCCACCGCCTCGAAGGCCGACTCCTGATCGGAGAGGACTCCGACCGCGGCGGCCAGACCTGCCTCGACCTTTGGCATCGGGAGCTGATGACCGATCACGCCTGTTGAGGCGACGAGCACCTGCTCGGGCCGGCAGCCGAGCAGCTCGCCGGCGCGGACGGCGGTCTGACGCGTGTTCGCCAGCCCCTGCTCGCCGGTCGCTGCGTTGGCGTTCCCTGAGTTGACGACGATGGCCAGGATGTCCTCGGCCGGCAGCAATCCCCGGCACCACTTCACCGGCGCCGCACAGACCCGGTTGGTGGTGAACGTGCCGGCCGCCGCGCACGGCGCGCTCGCGGCCAGCACGGCCAGGTCATCGCCGCCGGAAGGCTTGATCCCGGCCTTCACGCCCGACGCCCGGAACCCGCGCGGGATCAAAAGACCCGCCGCTGGATCGCTCATACCTTGCCGCTCCCCCTGATCAATTCCCCTGTCCCCTCGTACGCCATCCAGACCCTCATCGCCCGTCGAGGTTCACCTCGCCGTATAGCCGCCGTCGATGAACAGGGTCGCCCCGGTCATGAAGCTGGAGGCCTCGGACGCCAGGAAAACCGCCGCCGGCCCCAGCTCGGCCGGGTCGCCCCACCGCGCCAGCGGAACGTTCGCCTGCATCTGTGCCTTGGCGGCCGGGTCGTTCAGAAGCGGCGTGTTGATCTCGGTAGCAAACGGCCCGGGGCAGAGCGCATTCACATTGATCCCGTCGCTCGCCCACTCGAGGGCCAGGGTCTTGGTGAGGAGCGTCAGCCCGCCCTTGCTCGAGGCGTACGGGGTGCGACCCGGCATCGAGATCTCGCCCAGCATGCTCGAGACATTGATCACCCGGCCCCACTTCCTCGCCTTCATGACCTTCGCCGCCGCGCGGCAGCAGAGCCACGGACCCTTGAGGTTGGTGTCGATCACCGCGTCCCAGTCCGACTCGGCCAGTTGCTCAATCGGCCCGCGGATGTTGATGCCGGCGTTGTTCACCAGGATATCGAGGCCGCCCAGCGACTCCACGACTTTTCCCACGAGGGCGTCGACCTGGGCCGCGACGGAAACATCCGCCGCGATGCCCAGCGTCTTCCGGCCGTTCGCCGCCCCGATCTCCCGCGCCACCCGCGCCGCCGCCTCGCCGTCCCGCGCCGAGACCGCCACATCCGCCCCCGCCTCGGCCAGCGCGTCGGCGATCGCGCGGCCCAGCCCCTTTGTCCCGCCCGTCACCAACGCCTTCCGGCCGTCCAGCCGGAATCGGTCCATCACCCCGCTCATGTCGCATTCCCCGTGGCTGTCAGTGCGACTCGACTGCAAACGCCCCAGACTACCCCCAGCGGCCGCACCTGCGAAAGACCGACCGACCGCAAAGTCCGTCAACACCGGCCGGACGTTCCACTCGCGCAAACCTTGAAGGAGACACCCATCGCACCGGTCCAGTTCCCCTCCACGAATATCGCGACAGTACGGGCTGTCTGCGTTAGCTGCATAACATCTGGGCAAACCGTGAGTTCTGGGAAGATCGGACCACTGGGAAATTTAGAGAAACATCCTGAAGGGCGAAAGGGAGTCGGGACGAAGTTTAGGAGTGAGTTGGCGGTCCTGGACCGGGGGCGGAGCCTCATGGGGTCCGGGAACCGATGAGCGCCGAAGAAGGTCGGGGATGTTTTGTGGAGCGTCCGATGTTGAGAAAACTGCTGTCGATCGCGCTCCTTGCCCTGGGAACGGGGTGGGTCGCGATCGAGCACCCGGCGCAGGGAGCAAGCTACGCGGGTGGAGCATCGAAACGAAATTGCCCCGTGCCCCAGGATTGTTGCGGGCACACCGAGTATCAACTCCAGCGTCAGACGGTGCTTCAGAACGTGCAGGAGACCGTCTACGAAACGCAATACGTCCCGTGCGTGCGGACCGTGAATGAGACGGTCATGCAGCCCCGGACGATCAACACGGTCCGGAACGTCGTCGAGGAATCCTTCCGCGACGAGTCGTACACGGTCCAGCGGCCGGTCTACCGGACGATTCAACGCGAGGTGCAGTACACCGTTCAGAAGCCGGTCGTCCGGACCGTCTGGAAGGACGTGACCTACACGGTCTGCCGGCCGGTGCGCGAGACTCACCTGGAGAACCGAACGTACACGGTCTGTCGTCCCGTGCGCGAGACGACGATGAAGACCTGCTCGTACAACGTCTGCCGCCAGGTCCGCGAGGTCAGCTACAAGGACGTCTGCTACACGGTCTGCCGCCCCGTGCAGGAGACCGTGATGAAGACGGTCAGCTACACGGTCTGCCGGCCGGTGCAGCAGACGTGCTACAAGACCTGCGCGTACACGGTCTGCCGGCCGGTGCAGTGCACCAAGATGCGCTGCGTCCCCTACACGGTCCAGGTGCCCGTGCAGCAGACGGTGATGCAGTGCCAGGCGGCCACCGAGATGGTCCCGGTCCGGCAGTGCGCCTACAAGCAGGTGCCCTACACGGTCTGCCGCCAGGTCAGGGAGACGGCGCTGAAGGAGTGCCGGTACACGGTCCAGGTCCCCGTGCAGCGGACCGAGATGCGTACCTGCACCTACAACGTCTGCCGCCCCGTGCGCGAGACCGTGATGAAGGAGTGCCGCTACACCGTCTGCCGGCCGGTCCAGACGACCAGCTTCAAGACGGTCAGCCGCACCTGCTATCGCACGGTCAATGAGACGGCGTACCGCGAGGAGTGCGAGAAGGTCTGCGTCCCCCGCACGGTGATGCAGCAGGTCTGCCGCACCGTCAACGAGGTGCAGGTCCAGCGCTACTACGTGCCCGGCAAGACGGTCTGCGTCAACGGCTGCCTGGTCGAGTGCCCCGGCACGTGGTGCGAGCGCCAGGTCTGCTGCCCGCGGACGGTCACCGAGAACGTCGCGACCACGGTCTACGAGACCCAGTTGGTCCGCAAGCAGGTCCCGGTCACGGTTTGCAAGCAGGTGCCGTACACGGTCTGCGAGCAGATCCCCGTGACCACCTGCCAGATGGTCGCCCAGGAGTGCGTGCAGCAGGTGCCCGTCACGGTCTGCCGGATGGTCAACGAGACCTGCACCAAGCAGGTGCCGGTGACCGTCTGCGAGTACGTGGCGCAGGAATGCGTCAAGCAGGTGCCCGTCACCGTCTGCCGGACGGTCCAGGAGACCTGCACCAAGACGGTGCCCTACACCTACTGCACGATGCAGCCCCGTACCGTCATGCGGCAGGTTCCGGTCTGCGTGACCAAGATGTGCCCGAAGACCGAGTACCGCCAGGAGCCGTACACGGTCACGACGTATGTCAAGGAGACCATGACCCGCCAGGTGCCGTACACGGTCACCCGCCAGGTCCGCGAGTGCGCCTACAAGCAGGTGCCGGTCTGCGTCACCCGCATGGTCCCGCAGACCTGCGTGAAGCGCGTGCCGGTGACGACCTGCCGGATGGTCACCCAGACGTGCTTCAAGCAGGTGCCCGTCACGACCTGCCGGATGGTGACCGAGACCTGCGTCAAGCAGGTGCCGGTGACGACCTGCCGGATGGTGGCGGACCCCTGTGTCAAGCGGGTCTGCGAGAACATCTGCGAGATGGTCACCGTGCCCTGCGTGAAGACCGTCTGCCAGACTGTCTGCGAGATGCAGACGGTCCCCTGCGTCCGCCGGGTGCCGGTCCGGACCTGCCGCCAGGTCTGCGAGCCGAAGACCATCTGCTGCCCCGTGACCGTGTGCCGGCAGGTGACCGAGATGAAGCCGGTCTGCGTGCCGCGGACCATCTGCAAGCAGGTGCCGGTCGAAGTGTGCGTCCGCGTCCCGGTGATGAGCTACTGCGAGCCGGCCGTCGCGCCGAGCCCGCAGGGCGTCGCCGCCTCGGGACAGGCGACCATCCACTGAGCCGAACACCGGGACGGGTCCGAGCGGTCCGCCCCGAATGAGCCACGCTCCCCGACCGCCAGGCGCCCCCGGACCGCAAGGTCCCGGGGGCGTCTTGCGTTTGACGGTTTTCCTCCTCGGCCGGGCCGCATCCGGGTCTCTTCCGCCCTCGGTCGTCGGTATGATTGACGGACGCCCGCGGTCCGGCGCCGGCCGGGCCGCGCCGACGTTCCGGCCAGGCTACACCCTCGTATCGGTCCGTGATTTCGATCTGGAGTGACAAGCGTGACGACTGAAGAGAGCTCGGTCCCGGCGCAGCCCCCGGTGCTGTGCGACTTCTGCGGGCGAAACAGCGCCGAGGCCGGGCCGATGATCGAGGGACGGGCCCTGATTCCCGTCGCCGCGGGCCGGCCGATCGCGCACATCTGCGCCCGTTGCGTCGAGGCGTGTGACGGCCTGTTCGAGCAGCACGAACGGAGGAATGCCGGGCTCGAGGAGTTGCCGACGCCTCGCCAGCTCGTGGCCCACCTCGACGAGTACATCATCGGCCAGGAGCGGGTGAAGAAGACGCTGGCCGTCGCAGTCGTCAACCATTACAAGCGCGTCATGGGCGGCGATGTGGACGATCCCGACCTCGGCGAGGTCGAGGTCTCCAAGAGCAATGTCCTCTTGATCGGCCCGACGGGCTGCGGCAAGACCGCCCTGGCCCAGACCCTCGCCCGCCGTCTGCATGTCCCATTCGCCATCGGCGACGCCACCACCCTGACCGAGGCCGGCTACGTCGGCGAGGACGTCGAGAACCTCATCCTCAAACTGGTGATGTCGGCCGACTACGATATCCCCGCCGCCGAGAAGGGCATCATCTACATCGACGAGATCGACAAGATCGGCAAGACCAGCCAGAACGTCTCGATCACCCGCGACGTGTCGGGCGAGGGCGTTCAGCAGGCCCTGCTCAAGATGCTCGAGGGGACCGTCTCGAACGTGCCGCCGCAGGGGGGGCGGAAGCACCCCGAGCAGCAGTATCTCCAGGTCAACACCTCCGAGATCCTGTCCATCTGCGGCGGCACCTTCGTCGGCCTCGAGGAGATCATCGCCAAGCGCCTGGGCCGCAAGATGATCGGCTTCGGCCGCGGTGCCGAGCACACCCACGACCGCGAGCTCGAGCGCAACGAGCTGGTCGCCCAGGTCACGCCCGAGGACCTCGAGCGGTTCGGCATGATCCCCGAGCTGATCGGCCGGCTACCCGTCATCGCCACGCTCAACCAGCTCTCCGAGGACGACCTGGCGCGGATCCTGACCGAGCCCCGGGACGCCCTCACCCGGCAATATCAGGTCCTCTTCCACTACGACGACGCCCGGCTGAAATTCGACGACGGCGCCATCCGCGAGATCGCGAGGCGGGCCAAGGCCCGAGGCACCGGAGCCCGGGCCCTTCGGTCGATCATGGAAGGCCTGATGCTCGACATCATGTTCGACCTTCCCGATCGTCAGCCGGGACAGACCTACACGATCACGGAACCGGTCGTCCGCGGGGAGAAGTCGCTGTTCGACGACGAGGGCGCCTGATGCCCGGACGACCTGCCGCTGAAAGACGATTCCACTTCGAGTCGGACAGGGGAGTCGGGTACGGTTAGAAACGGTTGTACGCGGCTCTCCGACCTCTCTCGCGACTCCCGACCGACCGAAATCATGTCCTCGCGGTACTGCTCGCCCACGTCGATTATCCCGCCCTGGCGCGGGAGTCGGCACGCCTCGTGCATGGATTTGCGTCGACGCGGTAAGCCATGGACACAGGCCCCTTCTCCGGGCCTTACAGAATCCATTGTGCGATCCGTTCTTGTTGCGCGGCAGCGACTTCGGGTGTCTTTCTCCCGTCTCGACCTTGCCTGCCGCCATGACACGAGTCTCGGCCCCGGGATCGGGCCGTGCTCTCGAGAGCCGCCAGACCGCGTGGCCCCGGGTCGCCGGCAACTGCGTCCCGCGGGAATGGAGGTCGGCGGCATTGCCGACGGTCCAATCGACGCAATTGGTCGCCATTGCATCCAGTAGCGGGGCCAAAAGTCGGCGGAGGGATCTTTGCGCGGAGTGCCGTCCGATTGTATTCTCTGATGTACCTCTCCTACTACGTATTCGTTGTTACTGTCATTCCATGTTCGCGTGAATTCGCGTGATTCGGCCCATCCGGTGATCCAGGAGACTGCACAAATGATGACATCCACCCAACGTCTGGAGCTCGAGACAGTCGGCAAGGTGACAGTCGCGAGCCTCCGCGACGAGCGGATCGTGAGCGACGACGTGATCCAGGAACTCGGCGAGGAACTCCGGCACCTGGCCTCCGAGCGGGGTCGGCGTAACATCGTGCTGAACTTCGGCCGGGTGAAGGCCCTCTCCGCCGCCGCCATGTCCGTGCTGCTGTTCCTCAAGAAGAGGGTGGAGGCGACCGAGGGTCAACTCCGGATCTGCTGCGTTCACCCCGAACTCAAGGAAGTCTTTCAGCTCCACCGTCCCCGGAAATCGCCGCCGCTCTTCCAGCTCTTCGACGAGGAGCAGTCCGCCCTCGAGTCGTTCTGACCCTCCCCTCCTTCCCTCGCGACCCGCCCGCACCACACCGCGGGTGGCGAGACGGCCCCGATCCGTTGACTGGATACCGGGCCGATGCGGACGATCGAGAGGCCAGCAGGGCCGTGCTCGCCCGTCCAATCGTCCGTGCGCCGCACCCTCGCTCCGGCGAGGGTCCGGTGTGCGGCCCCTCGCGCCCGACGTTGGACCGGTCCGCGCCGCGATCGAGCGGTCTCCGCTTGCTCGCGGCCGCGTGTCCGCCGCGTTATAATCGGCGCCACATCACCACGGCCTCGGCCCAAGCCCTCCAACGGAGCAGCACGCAATGGCCACATCATGCAGGATCGACATGGTGACTGCGTTCGATGCATCCGGCCAGGTCTGCCTCCAGATGGTCAGCGATGATGCCCCGCAGGACGTGATCGAGCGTCCCAGGATCACGGTGGCTCGCCAGGACCTGGAGGATGGTGAGCCTCCCTTTCTCTGCATCTCGCTCAGCACGCCGGACAAGCGATTTATCTTCTCGGTGGAGTTCAACGACGCCGCCAAGCTCGGCGCCATCCTGATGGCCCACGCGCTCGCCGAACAGCTACGGCAAGACCGAGAGCGAGCGAAGACCGTCGAGGCCATGGTCGACGAGGACGGCGACGACTCCGAATACTGACGCCCCCGGTTTCCGGCCCCCGACGCGAACGTCGGTGATGGGGCACGCTGGTGGCGTCGAACCCAGGCGGGGCCGAGGCCCGCGATGACGAAGCGCTCTCGGCCGAGGACAAGGTGCTGTCGCGGTATCCGAGGCCGGACTTCCTGATCATCGACGAGATGAGGATGAAGCCGTTGCCGAAGCGATCGAATGAATATCTCTTCGCGATCATCATGCGGAGGCACGAGACGCGGTCGACGATGAGGACGTCGAAGCGCCCGCTGGAGGATTGGGGGAAGCTGCTGGGCGATGTCTCCACGGCGACGGCGATCCTGGACCGGTTCCTGCACAACCGATCCAAAGTCGCGTGGTCCTGGAACTCTTGCGGTCTGAGGCGAGCGTCCAGGCTCACCTGCGCTGTTCCAGTCCGTGCGACCGCGCCGCGGTTCTTGCGACCGAACTGGCCGGCGGTACAACACCAGTTCCTGGAGGCCGAATGTTAACAAGCCAGCCGGCATCCGCGGTCGTGATCCCCGCGGACCGCCAGGGGACGGGATTCGGCCCGGGCCCGGCGAGGGAAGGGCGCCGATGAACGAGGTGCCTCGCATACTCACCGCGATCGAGCGGGGCGAGCCCCGAGCCGCCGAGAAGCTCCTGCCGCTGGTCTACGACGAGCTGCGACGGCTGGCCGCGGGAATGCTGGCGCGGGAAAAGACGGGCCAGACGCTCCAGCCCACGGCGCTCGTCCACGAGGCCTATCTCCGGCTCGTCGGCGACCAGCCTGGACCCGAGAAATCGTGGGGCAGCCGCCGTCATTTCTATGGCGCCGCGGCGCAGGCGATGCGACGCATCCTCATCGACCGCGCCCGTAGGCGCCGGAGGGTCAAGCGCGGCGGCGACCGTCGCCGGGTCCAAATCGACCTCGACGCTATTCTCGTGAATCCCCCCGACGACGACCTCCTGGCGCTTGACGAGGCCCTGGAAGCCCTCGCTCGCGAGGACCCGGAGGGCGCCGAACTTGTCCGCCTGCGCGCCTTTGCCGGGCTCACACTAGCCGAGGCGGCCGAGGTGATGGGCATCGGCCGCCGGACCGCCGACACCTACTGGGCCTATGCCCGCGCCTGGCTCTGCGACGCCCTTAGCGAGGGCGAGTGAGCCACGACCGCGCGAGAGGTACGCCCTCTGGGCCCCGGGAGCGGGCCATGGCATGGTCGGGGAAGGGCGCGGTGCATGGTGGCGGTCTGTCGTTGCCCTCGGCGGGTACGATTGCCCTTATCGACTCGCCGGATCGAGCGGCCGATTACAGGCTCGCTTCCAGCTCGCCGTGGGCGGACCTCAGAAAAGTCTCAGGAACCGTTATGGTTCAAGCGATTCCTGACCGCCTTTCTCCCACCGGTTGGCAATGCCCACCCCACGCCATCCCACCGCCTCGCGTTTCGTGTTGAGTGGATCGATTCAGAGGAGTCGCAGCTCGACAGCGATCGCCGCGACCCGCTTCGCAGCCTCGGCTCGGGTCAGGCCCCGAGTCTCTTGCAGGAACCGGATCGCCGCCTGCCGCTCGCCCGTCCTCACCAATCCGTACAGCCGCATCTCCCATCCGGCGTCGACACCGGGGGCGGCGGGGTTGAGCCATTCCACGCGGAGCTTCCCGTCCGGGATGCCGCAGGTCAGGATGCGTCGTCGGTCGTCCGGGTAGTGATCCTTCTTGTACCGGACCAGTTCGTCGATCATGGCGTCGATGTCGCTCGACTTGAACTCGTCCCAGAGCGCCGGATTCTCCGCTTCGAATGGTCCCCAGACGTGGCGGCAGCCCTCCCTGGAACCGCCGAGTCCGACGCTCTCGTTCCAGGCGACGTTGGCGAGGAAGAGCGCCACGTGGGCCGCCTCCGAAGATGCGACTTCACTCGTATGGCGAAGGAGCATCTCCGCCATCTCCTTCATGATCTCGGACATCTTGTGGGGTTGTTCCGGCATCGTGAGGGACTCTCCGCTTTCCGGGTGGCTCGGTATCGCCGTCTCGGCTCCTGCGACTTCGGGAGGGCTCGGGGGCAGACCTAACGTGTCGGGGAGCAGACCTGATTCCTGGTTTTTTTCGCTTCCCTGTCGGGCCTCGCCGCATGGCATGTGGGCCATTTGAACCGATCCGGGCCGGGCTTGCCTAAAACAACCAGAAAAGAGGGCTGAACCCAGAAAGGGGTCAAACTCAGGAAGGGGAACTCAGAAATGGGCCTGGAGTGCCCTGCAGGAATTCCGGGTAGGACAAATGGATAGGAGTAGAACAAAGGCGGCCGGTGGCTTTGTTCTAGGGTCGTGATTCCTGGCGAGGTCTGGGTCCTGACGCCGGTGCGATGTCCGATTTCTGGAACCGTTTTGCGCCGTCTTTCAATCGAGGATGCGCGCGATCAGGCGAGATCTGCGATGAACGTCATGATGCTGGTGAGTCCGTCACCGGCGGCGCCCTGTGTCCAAACTCCGGCCCCGGCGGAGATACCCAGCCGCGGCGACGGGTGTCTCGCTGCCGCCGGAGCCTAGGCGCCCCATTCGATGACGAATTGCGTGCGGGCCTGGCTGTGAACTTGTTCGCATCAGTGAAGCCCGTGCATCATGAACGGAGGAGTCCAGATGATCGTCCGTGTTGTTGCCGCGGTGCTGCTCGTCGGGGCGATCATCGCTGTCGCGCCAGTCTGCCAGGCCGGCGTGCTGTACACCTTTGACGGGAACATCACGCCGTATTCGGGAGCACCCAACGGCGCTCACGAGACCTTCACCTACCTGGCGCCCGCCCTGATCACCGCGGACACGATTGTTCAGGCGAGCGCCCTGTCGTCGTCCTCGGTTTCCGGGACCGGCTACACGGCCACCGTCGTGGAGATTGAGTTCCTGGTGTCGAGTCCGGGCTGGGGCCCAAACACGCCCCCGCGTCCTGTCCAGATCACCTTCATCGACAACCGGGCGAACCCGAACTTCTACTTTGCCAGTACGGCGTTCGACACGCCCGGGACGTACACGACCATCAGCTATCCGGGCGCAAATACGGGGACCCTCACCGTGTCCACGGCCAGCGTTCCGGAGCCCTCGACGCTCACGCTTCTGGTTGCCGGAGTGGCGGGACTCGGCGTCCATCGCTGGCGTGGTCGGAGAGATTCGGGCCAAACCAGGTGAAAACGGAGATCTCCGATGTTCCTTCGGGCATCGCCCTGAAGAAGTCGGTTTCGAGAGGAACTCGCCCGCCGGTGTGATCGCGTTACGGTAATGTGGCGTCCAGCTCGCCCAGGGCGATCATTCGGTCGAGGCCGAGCCTCAGGTGGGCGAACGCTCGGGCGCGGTGGCTGAGCTGGTGCTTCACCAGCGGGCTCAGCTCGCCGAAGGTTTTGTGGTACTCGGGGATCAGGAACAGCGGGTCGTAGCCAAAACCGCCGGGGCCGCGAGGTTCGCGGGTCAGGCGGCCGCGGCAGGTGCCGGACGCCTCCAGACGGATCGCACCGGAGGGGTCAGCGAGAGCCAGGGCGCAATGAAAAGCGGCGCCCCGGCGGGAGTCGTCGACCGCGGAGATCGCCTCGAGCACCTTGCGGTTATTGGCCTCGTCGTCGCTCGGCTCACCCGCGTAGCGGGCCGACAGGACGCCGGGGGAGCCGTCGAGGGCGTCAACCGCCAGTCCCGAGTCGTCCGCGAGGACCCAACGGCCCAACGCGCGGGCGACCTCGGCGGCCTTCTTGCGGGCGTTGCCGGCGAACGTTTCGGCGTCCTCGACGACCTCCCCGGCCTCGGGGAACTCGGCGACTGAGCGGATTTGCAATCGGCCGAGCCGGGGATTCGGCTCCCAGGGAGGCGCGATCAGCTCGGCCATCTCGCGGCATTTCTTGGGATTGCGGCTGCCGAGAACCAGGGTGATCGGCGCCGGCTGGTGGATCGTCGACTCGTGCGTCATGTCGGCTCCCGATCGCCCTGGCTGGGGATCTGGTCTCAATCCGATGCAGGCCCGGCCCCGGATCGAGCCCGGCGGCCGGACCGGCCGCTCACTGGAGATCCTTCTTGAGGTCCTTAACCTTGGTCAACATGGTGGCCGGGACGATCATGGGATCGCTCGTGCGCTTCCGACGGCCATTGTAATAGGCGGCGACCTTCAGCATCTCGTCGTGCATCTGGCGCGCACCGGTCTCCTCGGGAGCATTGAATGATCCGACGAAGACCCGGCTGGAGGTCCGGTCGTGGTGGACGTAGACCGGCATGCCGAGCTTTCGGAACTCCGGCGAACGAGAGAGGCTGTCGGCCAGCCGCTCGGCGTCGTCGTGGGCGGTCCGGAGAGGACTGCTCACCGGGTCGAGGACGCTACGGGCGATCGAGGTTCCCTGCCCGTTCAGGTCGAAAGCGCTGCGGCCGGTGAACTGCGCGACCTGGAGGGTGTAAGTGCCGGGGCAATGGGCGACGCTCCGCAATCCGCGGTTCATGCTCACGACCAGTCGGTCCGGGGCCCGCGGATACAGCCACTGCGCGGGAACGTAGGGATTCGTCGTGCGGATGGCGCGCGAGAGGCCCTCGCGCCAGGCGAACAGCTTGGGCATTCCCTCGAGGCACCTCGGCTTGATCTTCTTGACCTTGTGCAGCAGGAGCTCGCTCGCCTGGAGCGTCTTCTCGTCGCCGACGAGTACCGCCGCCTCGTCATGAATGCGGATCTGCTCGGGCTGCTTGATCGCCGCACGAGTGGTCATGCTGGGCGCCTGGACGGGCACGCCGCGGATGTTGCTCTTCATCGGCCATTCCTTCGAGCGAAGGATGTAGGCCGGCAGCTTGTAGTCCTGTCGCAGCTCCTTGCACAGCGCCAGGGCCATTCGCTCGGAATCGGGCCCGCGGAAGACCTTCGCGAGCACCATGAACGGCCCGTTCTGCTTGGTGAGCAAATAGGGCTCGAGCGGGTCGTCCGGCAGCGCGATCGAGACCGGCTTGAGCTGGTCGTCAGGGGTCGGGCCTGGCAGGGGGCTGTTGATGTCGAACTCGCGACGACCGGCGGCCCCTGGGGCCGGAGTGGGAGCCGCCCCGGGAGCGGCGGCGGCAGGAGCACCGGCCGCGGCGCCCGGCGTGCCGGTCCCGGCGTAGGGCGACGGAGTCGCGGGCATCCGGCCGGCGCCGACGCCCTGCGTGGCCGGTGGGTACGAGGTCGCGGGCATGCGGGGCGTCCCAGCCATGCCCGATCCGGGGACCTGGGCGCCAGCGGGCCCGCCCGCCAGGCAGCCGAAAAGGGCCATCGCGGCCATCGTCTTCTTCATGGTGGGAGATCCCTCTCTTGACGATCCGGCGCTGGGCCCGCCTGTGGGCGGCTCGGCGCGAGATCGCGAGCCCGGGACCCCGCATCCTGCGAGGGTCCCCTTCCTGCCAGTGAACTGAACCTGATCTGATCTGACCGTCGCGAGCCCGCCGTCATCGATGGGAAAGGCACGGGCGTGGCTCGACCGGGGAGAAAATGCGCCGGATCATAGCATGGCCGGCGGGAGTGTCCAGAGCGGTTTCGGGGGAATTGCCGCGGAGCGGCGCAGCGCAAGCGGCCCGAAGGGGACCGCGACGGGCGCGTCAATTGCTGTGCCGATAGGAGAGTCGAGTCGGTCGGGGTTTCCAGCGCGACGGGGGCCGAGTGTCGGGCAGGAATGCCCGACCTACTTCAGCGGCCAGTCCTCGCCGAGGGCAGTTCGCTGGGCGCGGGTCAGCTCGTCGATGCCGGCCTCGGCCAGGTCAAGCAGCCGGTCGAGCTGGTCGCGGCGGAACGTCCCGCCCTCACCGGTTCCCTGGACCTCGACCAGCCCGCCCCGGCCGAGCCGCACGACGTTGATGTCCACCTCGGCCGTCGAGTCCTCGACGTAATCGAGGTCCAGCACCGGCTCGCCGCCGACCAGGCCGGCGCTGACGGCGGCGATGCTGTCGACCAGGATGGATCGGACATCGACGCCGCGGCGTCGACGGAGGGCGTCGGCCACCGCGACGAACGCGGCCGTGATCGCGGCAGTGCGCGTACCGCCGTCGGCATTGAGCACGTCGCAATCGACGTTCACGGTGAATGGGCCGAGCGCCTTGCGATCGACGATCGCGCGCAAGCTCCGGCCGATCAGGCGCTGGATCTCGGTCCCGCGGCCGTCCGTGCCGCGCCGGGCCCGGGTCGGCGTGCTGCCGGGGAGCATCGAGTACTCGGCGGTCAGCCAGCCGATTCCCTTGCCCTCGAGGAAGGGAGGCACGGTCTCGGAGACCTGCGCCGTGACAAGGACGACCGTCGAGCCTGAGCGGTACAGCGCACTGCCGGGGCTGTTCTGAACGTAGCCGCGCTCGATCGAGACGGGTCGAAGCTGGCCGGCGGAGCGGCCGTCGTGTCGGGGCATGGGGGGTGGACTCCGGACGATGATTCGGGGGCCGCGGTTTCTAAGACTTCGGCGAACCGGCGACGTCAGTCGCTGGGT
>DAIDHB010000367.1 GCA_027452145.1 Planctomycetales bacterium | reverse complement strand
GCTGAGCGGTCTGGTACGAGGCGAGCTCGACTGGATCGTGATGAAGGCGCTGGAGAAGGACCGCAACCGGCGGTACGAGACGGCCAACGGCCTGGCGGCCGATCTGCAACGCTACCTGGACGACGAGCCGGTGCAGGCGTGTCCGCCCTCGGCCGGGTATCGCCTTGGCAAGTTCGCCCGCCGCAACAAGGTGGCGCTGGCCGTGGCGGCCGTCCTGCTGCTGGCGGTCACGGCGGCCACGGCCTCGTTCGGCTGGGCGATGCGCGACCGCCAGACCCGGCAGGCCGCGCTCGACCACGAGGTCATGCGGGTGCTCGAGGACGTGGGGTCGTGGCGGCGGCTGGACGACCTACCCAAGGCACAGGCGGCCCTGCAGCGGGCCGAGGGGCTGCTGGCCGGGGGCGGCGGCAGCGAGTCAGTCCGGCGGCAAGTACAGTCCTGGCGGACCGACCTGGGGCGGGCCGCCCGTCTGGAAGAAATCCTGTTCAACCATGAGGAGGACGAAGGCATGCTCGCCCGGTCGGCGGACGCGGCGTACGCGCGGGTGTTCGCCGACCTGGGGATCGACATCGACCGGACGGACGCCGGGGCCGCGGCGCGCGTCATCGGGTCGCAGCGCATCCGGGATTCCCTCCTGAACGCCCTGGATGACTGGTCGGACAAGCGCCACCACCTGAGATTACTCGACCCGGCCGTGGACAGGGCGTGGTGGCAACGCCCGATGAGACTGGCCCAGGCCATCGACCCGGACGTGCTCTGCAACCGGACGCGCCAGGCGGTGCTGCTAGCGGACTGGGCCGCCCTGGATCGGCTCGCTCGCGACCCCGGGGTTTCAAGTCTCTCCTTGACCCAACTGCTTCTGCTCACGAAGGGCGTGTTCTGGGGCCAGGTCCCCGATGGCCGGGCGCGATCGGTGGCCATGCTCAAGGCCGCCCTGACCCGCGATCCCGGCAGCTTCAAGCTGCACTATGCCCTCTCGGGTTGCTACTCCCGGCACGGCCTGAGACAGACCGAAGAGTATCTCAGGCATGCCCAGACCACCTTGGCCCTACGACCGAACAGCGCCCCGGCCCACCTCGACTTCGGTGGGGCGCTGGGCCTTCAGGGAAAGCCGGACGAAGCCATCGCCTGGTTCCTCAGGGCCATCGATCTCGACCCGACATACGCCAAAGCCCGCTCCAGCCTTGGGCTCGCCCTGTCCGATTTGGGGAAGCAGGACGAGGCTGCCGCCGCCTGCCGCAAGGCCGTCGAGCTCGACCCGAAATCCGCCGCCGCCCACTCACTCCTCGGAGTCGTTTTGTTTCGCCAGGACAGGTGGCACGAGTCCGCCGCCTCCTGCCGCAAGGCGATCGAGCTCGATCCGAAATATGCTGATGCCCACGTCAACCTCGGGAAAGCCCTGTCCAGGCTGGGGAAGCAGGATGAGGCTGCCGCCGCCTGCCGCAAGGCGATCGAGCTCGACCCGAGATCCGCCGCCGCCCACTCCAACCTCGGAGCGATCTTGTCGAGCCAGGAGAAGTACATCCAGGCCGTCGCCTCATGTCGCAAAGCTGTTGATCTCGACCCGAAATTAGCCGATGCCCACAACAACCTGGGCGCGGCCCTGGGCGGCCAGGGGGAGCTGGACCAGGCCGTCGCCTGCTTCCGCAGGGCCCTTGGGCTCAACCCAAACGACACCAACGCCCGTCTCAACCTCGGAGCCGCCCTGGGCGGCCAGGGGAAGCTGGACGAGGCCATCGGCAGCTACCGCAAGGCGATCGAGCTCGACCCGAAATCCGCCGATGCCCAGGACGAGCTCGGCCTCGCCCTGGCCCGCCAGGGGAAGCTGGACGAGGCCATCGCCGCCCTCCGGATGGCCGTCGCGCTGGAGCGGCAATCGGCCCGTTATCAGGAAAACCTCGGCAGAGCCCTCCGCGCGAGCGGGCGGCCTGACGACGCGATCGTGAGCTTTCGCGAGGCCATCAGGCTTGGTCCCACGACGCCGAGCCTGTATCAGCAACTCGTCGGACTGCTCCTCGAACGACGAGCGACCGCCCTCGCGCGGGGTGTGTTGGAGGACGGCCTCCGCCAACATGCCGACAATGCGGCCCTGCTCAACGACCTGGCCTGGCTCCTCGCCACGACGCCCGAGGCCGAGGTCCGCGACGCACGGCGCGCCCTGGAACTGGCCCGCAAGGCGGTCGGGCTCGCGCCGAAAGTCGGTGGCTTCCGGAACACGCTCGGTGTCGCCCTGTACCGAAACGGGCAGTGGCCGGCCTCGATCGAATCCCTCGAGTCCTCCGCCGGCACGAGCGGCCCGGATGCCCTCGACGGTTTCTTCCTGGCCATGGCCCATTGGAAACTCGGCGATAAGGCCCAGGCCATGACCTGGTTCAACAGGGCCGCCGCGTGGATGGAGAAAAACCGGCCGTCCGATGCGGAGCTCGTCCGCTTCCGCGCCGAGGCCGCGGGTTTGCTGGGTGTGACAGAGAAGAAAGACTGACCACGGAAGCTCCGAGCGAGATCCCATCGCCGGACGCGCTGTCCCGGTGTGACCGGGGCTCACGAGGCTCCCTCGAAAACGATTCACGGCAAAGCGGAGGGTGAACGCTGCCTCAGGCGGCGCCCTCACCACCCGGGCGCCCGGTCTGCGCGCCCAGCGTGGTGCTCTTATGTCGCGGACCGGTACTCGAACACGGAGACGCACCATGTGGAAGTTGCAAAGCTCGGGAGCTGTTTCGGCGCGGCGGGCCGGGAGCTGGCGCAGCCGCCCGCGATGTGAAATCCTCGAGGACCGCGTGGTCCTCTCGCAAATCGGCTTGACGGTCAATTCGCTCGCCGACTCCGGGACCGGCTCGCTGCGCGCGGCGATCGTCGCGGCCGACGGCGGCAGCGCCTCGGACAAGTTCACCATCGGCTTTGCTGTGACGGGCGCGATCAACCTGCAAAGCCCTCTGCCGGACCTGAACAACGCCATCGCCGTTCAAGGACCCGGGGCAGGGAGTCTCACCATCCAGCGGGATCCCAGCTACTCGTTCTCATCGGCGATCCTCATCGTGGATGCCGGCCAGACCGCGAGCCTCTCCGGTCTGACGTTCGCCGATGGGAATGCCGGTGGCATCGGGAATGCCGGGACGATGACCGTGGCCAACTGCACGGTCTCCAACAACTCGGGCGGTGGCATCGGGAACACCGGGACGCTGACCGTGAGCGGCAGTATGGTCTCCAACAACTCCCAGTTCTATGGCGGCGGTCTCTTCAACAGCGGGACGCTGACGATCCGGGACAGCACCGTCGCGGGCAACTCCGCCGGCTACGGCGGCGGCATCGACATCGAGGGAGGGACGGTGACGATCAGTGGCACAACCTTCATCGGCAACTCCGCGACCCTCTACGGCGGCGGCATCTTCGACGAGAGCGCCAACGGCAGCGGGACGCTGACGGTCCGCGACAGCACCGTCTCCGGCAATTCCGCCAATCACGGCGGCGGCATCGTCAACGCGGAGACGCTGACGATCAGCGGCAGCACCGTCATCGGCAACTCCGCCACTGGCTACTTCGCCCGGCTGGGCCAGGGCGGCGGTATTCTGAACGTCGGGCCGATGACGATCAGCGACAGCACCGTCACCGGCAACTCCGCCCAGGTCGGCGGCGGCATCTACAACGAATCCGCGCTGACGGTCCGCGACAGCACCGTCACCGGCAACTTCGCCCAGGTCGGCGGCGGCATCTACAACATCTACTGGGGTACGCTGACGCTCCGCGACAGCACGATCGTCGGCAACTTCGCCCCCGTCGGCGCCGACGTCGACAACGCCGGCCAACTGTTCGTCTACGACAGCGTCATCGGCGTCCTGTACGAGTGACGCCTCTCATGGACATGGACAGGCCGAACGTTTACCAGGCCCTCGCGGGGCCTGATGCTCCATCCTTCCCGGCGGCCGTCCACTTGCTGAACGGTTCCCGGAATCGACCTGACGTTCATAACTTCACTCAACATCGTGGAAATCGGTGGGCCAGGGCCTGCGCTCTCGGCCTCCGATGCCCCGAAAGGACACCATCACGTGACGCGCAAACAACGATTGACTCGGAAGTTCTTTTCCATCGAGGCCCTGGAAGACCGTTGGGTGCCCAGCACTCTGACGGTCATGAATCACCTCGACAGCGGCGCCGGCTCGCTTCGGGCTGACATCGGCGCCGCCCACAGCGGCGACACGGTCGTCTTCTCCCCCAGCCTGGACGGGCAGACCATCACGCTGACCAGCGGCGAGTTGCTGATCAGGAAGAACCTGACCATCGCCGGGCCGGGCGCCGGCGAGCTGACGATCAGCGGCAACAACGCCTCGCGGGTTTTCGAGGTGGCCAAAAATGAGGACGTCACTCTGAGCGGCCTGACGATCCGCAACGGCGCGGCCCAATCCGCCGAGGGCGGCGGCATCTTGAACCACGGCACTCTCACGGTCAGCAACAGCGTCCTGTCCAGCAACTCCGCATTCGGGGGCGGCGGCATCTACAATGACGGCACGCTGACAGCCGGCAACAGCGTCCTGTCCAACAACTCCGCCAGCAATTGCGGCGGCGGAATCTACAACGACGGGACGGTGACGGTCAGCGCCGGCAGTCTGTCCGCCAACACCACCCCACAACTCGGCGGCGGCATCTACAACCACGGCACGCTGACAGTCAGCGGCAGCACCCTGTCCGCCAACTCCGCCTACAACGGCGGCGGCGGCATCTGGAACAACGGTACCGCAACGGTCAGCGGCGGCAGCACCCTGTCCGCCAACGCCGCTCAGGAAGCAGGTACAAGTTTAGGCGGCGGCATTCTCAACAACGGCACGCTGACAGTCAGCGGCAGCACCTTGTCCGCCAACGCCGCCGACGATGGCGGCGGCGGCATCTACAACAACGGTAAGCTGACGGTCAGCGGCAGCACGCTTTCCGGCAACTCCGCCTACGACGGCGGTGGCGGCATTCTCAACTACGGTACGCTGACGGTCAGTGGTAGCACCCTGTCCGCCAATGTCGCCGGCTACCGTGGTGGCGGCGTCGCGAACTACGGCACGCTGACGGTCAAGAATTCCAGCACCATCAACGGGAATAGCGCCCCCGTTGGCTTTGGCGCCGACGTCTACAACCAAGGCGTACTGTATCTCGACGGCAGCAGCACGATCGGCATCCTCGACGGCAACCCCGCCTCGCGGATTTAGCGGCCGGAAAGGCAAGCAGTCATCTCAACTCGCCCCGGCGTCCGGTTTGCACGCCGGGGAGGGGATAAGTTCAGCCGCTAACCAGGAGCCTCACCGGCCCTGCCTCGCCAGAACGCTCGGTCTGCGCGCCGCGGGCGAGAGCCGGGTTTCGGGCGACGCAGGCACGGGAGGACCGGTCCATGAATCTCCCGATGATTCGAGCGCCTCACGACACAATCATGCCGGTCCATTCTCGCGAGTGTTTCCCCGGGTTGCCCGGCAATCTTCCCCGCCGAGGAAGACGTGCCGATCGACGACGTGGCCCGCGGGCTCTGGCGTGGGGGGTCGGCGAGAATGCCGCCAAGGGGCGGTCACGCGTCAAGCGGATCACCTATGAGCTGGCCAGCAACAGCCGTGAAGACCACGAGATCAGCAGGCTGGCGCAGCAACTGCCTCTGAACTGCATGATCGACGCCAACAGGCTCCTGCTCCAGCAGGTGCCGGCGCAACCTCACTGGAGGCATAAGCTCGAACCCCGCGACCCGAGCGTTTACGCCGCTGATCACGGAGCAAGTGAACCCGTACGGCCCCTTCGAGTTCGACGTGAACATTCGAGTACCGATCACCTGACCCAGATCGCGGCTGGTGACACGACCGTTGGGTCTACCTCGAATCAAGGGGCCTTGAGGCCCTCACGGGCGAAGTTCTACCCACCCGGTTGGGAGAAGAGCCGTTGTTCTCCGGCCCGCGGGAATCCGCGTCAAAAGTAGGGCGGGCTTTCCGGCCCGACGCCGGCCCGAATCCGCCCGATCCGCCGGGCCCGGGTCCGTGTCCGGTCGAGAGCCTGCCCCACTTCGCGGGCGCCGATTCGAATCCGTCCGCCGACCTTCGGCCGCCGACGACCTGACACCGATCGCCCGACGCCCGAGTCGGTTGGGCTCTCCAGCCCGACGAGCTCTTTGCGTCGGGCAAGAATGCCCGACCTACTGGGAGCCGGCGCGTTGGGCTGGAGAGCCCGACCGACCGGAAGAATCCCTCCACTCCGCCGCCCTGTCGGGCTTTCCCCAGGCTTCGTAGAGCCGGACGATCCGGTCGACCGTCTCGTCCACGATCTTGCGGGACGGGGCGGGGATTTTGGCCTCTCTCGCCTTGAGGCCCTCGTGGGCGCGAAGAAGCTCCGGCTCGGCCTCGGCGTACTTCTTCTGGCCGAGCAGGCTGGCGCCCAGGAGCGAGCGGGTCTCGAAGGCACGCCAGTTGTCCGGGTCCTTCCGCTCGTGAATGGCCAGGGCCTCGCGGAGCCGCGGCTCGGCCCTCTCGGGGTGGTTGACCAGCTCGGCCCGCGCCAGGGCGTTGATCGAGCGCAGGGTCTGGGGATGCTCGGGGCCGCGGGTCGCTCGGCGGCGGGCCAGCGTCTCCTGGAACAGCGGCAGCGCCTCGGCGAGCCGCCCGGCCGCCTGGTACGCCCCGGCGAGGTTGCTCATCGAGACCAGCGTATCCGGCTGGTCGGGGCCGAGCGTGGCTCGCCGACGCTTGAGCGAGTCCTCGAAGATCGGCAGGGCCTCGCCCAGCCGGCCGGCGTCCCGGAGCGCCACCGCCAGGTTGCTCAGGGAGAACAGCGTATCCGGGTGGTCGGGGCCCAGGTTCTTCCGCTGGAGGTCGAGCGCCTCGCGGAGCAACTCGATCGCCTCGGGATATCGGCCCAGCTCGCGGTAGAAGTTCGCCAGGTTGTTCATCGAGACCAGGGTCTCGGGATGATCCGGCCCCAGCACGCGGCGGCGGCGGGCGAGCGCCTCCTCATACAGCGGCAGGGCCTGGTCGAACAGCCCGGCCTCGCGCGAGCAGCTCGCCAGGTTGTTCATCGAGAACAGCGTATCCGGGTGGTCGCGGCCGAGGATCGCCGTGCGGCGCGCCAGCGCCTCGCGATACAGGGCCAGGCTCTCCGAGATCCGGCCCGCGGCCTGATACGCCATCGCGAGGTTGTGCTTCGAGCCGATCGTATCGGGGTGATCCGGCCCGAGCGTGGCGCGGCGGCGATCGAGCGTATCCGCCAGCGACGCGATCGCCAGGTCGAGCTGGCCCCGGTCGAGCTGGAGGTGCGCCAGGTCGTCGGCCGATTTCAGGGTCTCGGGGTGGTCGGGGCCGAGGATCCGCCGGCGCAGGGCATACGCCCGTTCGAGCTGGACGCCGGCACGATCCAGGTCGCCGAGGTAATAGTACGTCTCGCCCAGCGCGGCGCGGATGGACGCCTCGACGGCGGGCTTGTCCCGGAACGAGCGGTCGATGCCCGACTCGGCCGTGTCGATCGCCGCGCGGAGCGAGATCTCGCGGCCCAGCCCGCCCTCCTGGTCCCTGGGACGGGCGGCGGCGAGGACCTTGTTCTGGAGGAACTCGAGCACCGATTTCATCTCGGCGCGCGAGCGATTCGCCCGGGTTTCAGCGGCGAGGGCGCGATCGCGCTGGTGGCGGAAGACGACGGCCGACGCCGCCGCGCCGGCGATCAACGCGAGGCCCAGGACCACCGCGGCGAGCGATGCCGCGGCCACCTCGGGGTTGCGGCGGCACCATCGCCAGGATCGCTCGAGACCGCCGGCGCGCCGGGCCAGGATCGGCCGGCCGCCCGCGTGCCGGTCCAGGTCGTCGGCCAGCGCCGCGGCGCTGGAATAGCGCCGACCCGGCTCCTTCTCCAGGCATTTCAGGCAGATCGTCTCCAGGTCCGCGGGGACGTCCGGGCGCAGTCGTCGGGGCGGGACGACCTCGTTGGACACGACGAGTTTGAGCGTCTCGAGCTGCGACTCGCCCAGGAACGGCGGCCGGCCGGTGAGGGCCTGATACAGAATCGAGCCGAGCGCGTAGACATCCGCGGCGGGCCCGACGTGCCGCGACCGGCCCTCGGCCTGCTCGGGTGCCATGAAGCTCGGCGAGCCGAGCACCTGGCCGGTGATGGTGCGGCCGGCGTCGCCGTCCATCAGCTTGGCCAGGCCGAAGTCGCCGACCTTCGGCACCCCGCCGGCAGTCAGCAAGATGTTGCTGGGCTTGAGGTCGCGATGGACGACGCCCGCGGCGTGCGCGGCATGAACGCCGCGGGCCAGGGTCGCGATCAGCGCGGCGGCCTCGGCCGTCGGCATCGGATGCTCGGCCAGCCGCGTCGCCAGGCTGCCCCCGTCGGCGTACTCGAGGGTCAGGAAAGGCTGGCCCTCGTGCTCGCCGATCGCGTGGATCGCGATGATGTTGGGGTGGTGCAGCCGGGCGACGGCGCGGGCCTCGCTCCGGAATCGCTCGCGCTGATTGGGCGTGGCGAACCGCCCCTCGGCGATCGTCTTGACCGCCACGACCCGGTCGAGAGCCAGGTCGCGGGCCCGGTACACCGAGCCCATCCCGCCGCCCCCGATCCTGGCGAGGACCTCCAGCCCCGGGAAGGTCGGCAACGACTCGGGCCCGCCGCCCGATCCGCGGCCATCCGGACCCGACAGGCCGAGCAGCGCGACCAGCCGTTTGCGACGCTCGATCCGGCGGTTCAGCTCGGCGAGCAGGCCCGGATCGAGCCCGGCCGTCCAGTCCGACGGCGGTTCCTCGCCCCGACGGCGGTAGTCCTCCCACCGATTCAGCAGGTTGAGCACCGGATCCAGCGGGACATCGAATGGCTCGGACCCGAGGACCATCGTGGACGGCTCCGGCTCGCGCCGCGAGGCGTCCGGCTCCGTGTTCGTGTTCGTGTTCGTGTCCGGCTCCGATTCCGATTCCGATTCCGATTCCGGTTCTGGTTCCGATCCCCGCCGCGACTCGGCCATCGGCCCCTCCGCCCCACTGATCCCGCCGGTTCGAGCGTTACCGATTGCCCGGCATTGATCCATGATAGAGCCCGCGCAGAGCGGATGTCTGCGCCCTCGGATCACGACGGTGCCGTACCTGCCGGCCGGGGTCCTTCTGACGCTCCTCGCCGAACACCACCGGGTTCGAGCCCCGCCGGGGCGGTCGCCCAGGATCCGGCCAGGTGGTGTTGGGCGAGGGGCGTCCTGATTTCCGTCCAGCCTGCCCGCTGAAGGGACCCCGCTGCCGCTGTTCGAATCTGCGGAGAGCCCAGCCGGCAGGGCAAGAGGCGGTGACGAGGACCTGGGGGATCGCTATCCTGGAATCCTTCGAGATTCCGATCCGCCCGTGGACCCGCCGCAATGCTGTTGATGACCGAGGAGCAGGATGAACGGATCATCTGGGTCGTCGTGGAGCTCCACCGGCCCAGGGGCCGCATCCGCAGCCGCATCGTCCTGCACCTCGGCCAGTACCGGGACCGGACCGAGGCCGAGGCGGCTTTCGCGGAACGGGTGACGACCGACCCGATCCTGCGTGAATGTGCCCGGCGCTGGGCCGAGGGTGCCCGCGACGTGCTGACGGATCGCAAGGCGAGGGCCAGGTTCCTGCTCTGCGGGGTGATCACTGGCGTCTCGCCGTATGCCGACGACATGCTCCGACGTCGCGAGGAACAGGAGCAGCAGGCCCGGGCCCGGGCCCGCGCGGCCCTCTGGGCGGCGAGCCTCCCCCACGCCGCATTCACGACGCTTGGCCTATCCAGCACGGCCTCGGCCGCCGAAATCAAGCTGGCCTACCGCCGCCGGGCGATGCGACTCCATCCCGACCGGGGCGGCGACCACGCGGCGATGGTCCGGCTCAACGCCGCGTATGAAGAGGCGTCCGAATACGCCGCCTGGCGGGGCTGATCGCCGGCGCCCTGAGGCCAGAAACGGTAAGGTAATCAGGAGCGCCGATCGACCCGATTCAGGGGAACTGGAGCTGTCTCCAGTTCCCGAGAGTGTAGTGGTCGTCGGAGAAGTACATCTTGAGCACGTTCTGACCGGCGTCCACCAGCGCCACCAGACGACGCTTACCCCTCGGCCGCGGATCGCCGGGACGCGCCCACCCGACCTGATATTCGTAGTAACTCTGGCCCGCGGCGGCCCTGGGCAGACCGCCATCCCGATTCTCGTACTGGGTGAGGTTCGCGATCGCCGCCCGACCCTTCCCGGCCCTCAGCTCCCTCTTGAATTCGGCGACCGCCATGCGGACATCCGGCGGGAGCCGGTCGTTGCTGAGCATCTCGCGTTCGAGCTTGCCGAAGCCCACCACCTTCGCCATGGCTGCCTCCCATGTTCGGTACTTCCCCAGTACGCAGGCCCCTCAGAGGGCGGACCTGTGTCTGGCTTCTCGTCGCTTGCGACGCCCTGATACACAAACCCGCTGATGCGGTCTGCTTCCTGGGAGGACGAGGCTCCGGCCGAGCCGCGGGAAGCGGCCCGGACAGAGCCTCGCCCTCCCGGACCGACCGGAAAGCATCAGCGGACTCGTGAATGAGACCGCTCGTGGCATCTGACCTCCGACTCTCCGGCTCATCCAGGCAGCTATCTCGGAAGCGTGGACGGCGCCCTGGCATGCCGGCGCCGGCTGCTCGCAGACACCCTCACGCAACCTGGAGAGACAGCGTGACGTTCTCTCCCCCATATGTTAGATAAATGAAGTAAAAGCCATTTTGCGGGTCGAGGGCAACCTGGGCTGGAACCACGCTATTGGGATTGCCGGGGATGGGCTCGCGGATGGCCGTAAACGTCACCCGATTCGGCGTCGTGGGATTGAGATACATGCCCGGCTCGAACGGGATGCCCGGGACGCTCCCGATGACTGATCCGCTGGCGTCCCAGGCGATCAAGGCGTAATAGGTCGTCGTGTTTCGGCTGATGAATCGGAACAGCAGCCGTTGGCGTGGTCCTACCACGACGCTGGGCCCGCTCGGGGCGGCTGACCACTGGCCCGCCCCGGCTGCGGCGCCGGGCCCACTACTGGGCGCGACAGACAATGACGCCCGCCGGCGCCTCCAACAAGCATTCGCCCTGGCGGGGAGAAATGGAAGCAGGAGCCCTGCTATCACGGCGCGGCGAGTGATTGCCATCGCTAGAACCTCCTTCGCAGAGAATCATGACGCCAGGGATAAAACGACACCCCTCGCCGAACACCACCCGGGGCAGGGTCAGCCCATGCGGATCGGTCCTTGCTCCTCCGGGGCGTCCGGCGATGATGCCCGGCGAGAAGTCTCGGAAATCGACCACGAATCACACGAAGGGCACGAATCCGGTGGAGGCCGAGGGGGTCTCGATTCGTGGTATTCGTGCCATCCGTGGTGACGATTCCATTCCTCGGCGGAGTCAGCTCCCCGCGCCGAACCGTCCGTCACCCGGATGCGCATCCCCCGCGGGTGGGCGTTTGGTGGTGGTGTTCGGCGTGGAGTGTCGTCGGGACAGTCGATCAGCCGCATCTTCCAGTCGATGACGGTAACACGCACCTGGCGATATCACAAGCGCCACGGGGCCTCCGGTCATGTCTGGCAAGGCCGGTTCAGGAGCCCGGTGATCCAGGACGATATGCACCTGTAGGTCGTGCCTGCGCGACATCGAGGCCAACCCGCCGCGGGCCGGGAAGGCGGCCGACCCGACAGACGATCGGTGGTCGAGCAATCCGCACCACGGGCTGGACCGCGAGGACCCCCTGGTGAGCACCTTCCCCGAGTGGGGCGAGTTGGGACCCACCGAGGCCGAGCGGCGCCGGCGGCGGCGAGCCGGGGTGCGCGGGAGGCAGCCGGAGGACGAGCTGACCGCGGTCCGGGAATCAACCGACAGCGGCCGGCCACTCGGCGAGCTCGGCTGGACCGAGCAGATCGCGTCCCGCCTGAAGATCGACCTTACCTCTCAACCCAGAGGCCGGCGGCGGAAAGGAAGTCGATGGCCCTCCCCCCCGGCCGGGACGTTCGCAAGAGTAAGACTCGATCCGCCCGGTCCGTCCGACATCGTCTTGCTTCCGGGGCAAATGGTTGGAGAAAGTCGCCCGGAGCCGCCGACGACGTTCGGCCTCCGACAGCCTGACAACAATCGACGGACGCTGGACTGTTCCGGGCCGGTCCGTCGGGGATTGTCGGCGGGAGCCGCCTCGGATGACCTGAGACCCATCGCTCGACGCTGGACTGCGGGGCCGGCCGCGAGAAGCCGCCGCGGGGAATCACGCCTCCCGGGCAGTCCGGGCGGCGGTTTCTCCGGCGAGCCAGCCGGTGCTCCAGGCGGCCTGGAAGTTGTAGCCCCCGATCAGGCCGTCCAGGTCGAGCACCTCGCCCGCAAGGTGGAGCCCGGGAACGCGCCGGCTCTCGAGCGTCGCGGGGTTGACTTCCTCGAGCGCCACGCCGCCGCTGGTGACCTCGGCCTTCTCGAACCCCAGGGTGCCACGGACGGGTAATGGCAGATCCTTGAGCGCGGCGACCAGCCGGTGGCGCTCGTCGCGCGACAGGTCGGGTCCCATCCGGTCCGCGGGGACATCCGCGGCCGCCGCGATGCACTCGGCCAGCCGGCGCGGGAGCGATTCGGGCAAGAGCGTCGCCACCGGCCGGCGGCCCTGCCGGCTCGCGGCCTGGATCGCGCGGTCCAGCTCGTCGCGGGCGGCGCCAGGCAGCAGGTCGAGGCGCAGGGTCAGCCCGGTCGGGTCGTCGGCCCGGGCGACGCATCGGCTGACGTCCAGGATCGCCGGGCCGCTCAGGCCGAAGTGGGCGAAGAGGACGGCCTCGCGTCGGGCCTGGAGCAGCTTCCCCGTCGTGTCGTGGATCGAGGCCGACGCGTCGGGCAGTGCGATGCCGCGGAGGTCGGCGACCCAGTCGGCGCCGACGCGGATCGGCACGAGCGCCGGGCGGGGCTCGACGATCGTGTGGCCGAGCGTGCGGGCGATCGCGTAGCCGTCGCCCGTCGTGCCGCAACCGGGGTACGACAGCCCACCCGCGGTGAGGACCACCCGGCGCGCGGTGAGCACGCCGTCGGGGATCCGCACCGCGAAGCCCGGGCCGTCTGCCGCATCCAGCAGCTCGACGCCGGTCGCGGCGCAGAGCGGTCGGAACTCGGCGCCCGAGCGCTGGAGCCGGCCGACGAGCGCGGCCAGCACGTCGACGGCGCGGTCGGACGCCGGGAAGATCTTGCCGTTGGCCTCGATCCTGGTGCGGACTCCGGAGACCTCGAATAGCCGGACCGTGGTGTCGACGTCCAGGCGGCGGAGCGACGGGCCGAGGAACGAGCCGCCGGGCCCGAACGCACGCTGGATTTCTCTCGCGCCTCGGCAGAGCCCCGGGTCGAACGCCGGGTCGATCGGGCCGGTGACGGCATCCAGCCGGCGGAGCCCCCGCGCGTTGGTGATGTTGCACCGGGTCCCGCCGGAGATGAGGATTTTCACTCCGGCGCGCCGATTTTTCTCGAGCAAAACGACCCGCGTGCCACACTCCGCGGCGCGGGTCGCGGCGGTCAGGCCGGCGGCGCCGCCGCCCAGCACGGCCACGTCGTAATCCACTTCCATCAGCATGCCCGGGGAGAGTTAACACGGCGAACCGGCGACTCACGATGTTGGTACGCCAGGAGGCTGATGACCCGGCGACTCACGTCGCCGGTTCGCCTTGACCCGCGACCGACGCCTGAGGACCCGGCGACTCACGTCGCCGGTTCGCCTGGGGGTCATCCGCGGCGCGAGCGGGCCGGCTCGGGCGCGGCGTGCGCTCCGTGGGTGGCGACCGAGGTGGCCGGGCGGCTGATCGGGCTGGTCTCGCAGGCGAGGACGGCCATGTTCTGGAACTCGACCTGCGAGCGGATCGTCGGCTCGCCCGGCGCCGCGGGGGCGACGCGGCGATACGAGCCGTCGGCCTGGAGCTCGCGGGCCTTGACGTTGTCCGCCAGGACGACGCCGAGGATCCCGTCGACCAGCCGGCGGCGGAGCTGCGGCGACTCGATCGGGAACATGATCTCGACCCGGCGCCGGAAGTTCCGCGGCATCCAGTCGGCGGAGGCCAGGAAGACCTCGGGATCGTCGCCGTTCTGGAAATAGGCGATCCGCGAGTGCTCGAGGTATTTATCGATCACGCTGATCACCCGGATGTTGTCCGACACGCCCGGCATCCTGGGCCGCAGGCAGCAGATGCCGCGGACGATCAGGTCGATCCGCACGCCCGCCTGCGAGGCGACGTACAGGCGCTCGATGATCTGGGGGTCCACCAGCGAGTTCACCTTGGCGATGATCCGCGCCGGGCGGCCCTCCTCGGCGTGCTTGCGCTCGCGCTCGATCAGCGCCGTCAGCCGGCTGGCGAGGTGCTGGGGCGCGACGATCAGGCGGTTCCACTCGTTGCCGTGCGAGTACCCCGTCAGCAGGTTGAACAGGGCGCTCGCGTCCTCGCCGAACTCGGGCCGGCAGGTGAAGAAGCTCAGGTCGGTGTACTGCCGAGCGGTCGTCGGGTTGTAGTTGCCCGTCCCCAGGTGGACGTATCGCCGGATGCCGTCGTGCTCGCGGCGGACCACCAGCGAGGCCTTGCAGTGGGTCTTGAGCCCGACGATCCCGTAGACCACGTGGACCCCGGCCTTCTGGAGCATCCGGGCCTTGTCGATGTTGTTCTCCTCGTCGAGCCGGGCCTGGAGCTCGACCAGCGCCGTGACCTGCTTGCCGATCTCGGCGGCCCGCGCCAGCGCGTTGATGATCGGGTTCGAGTCGGCTGTGCGATAGAGCGTCATCTTGATCGCCAGCACGCCCGGGTCCTCGCTGGCCTGTTCGATGAACTGCACGACCGTGCCGAACGACTCGTACGGGTGGTGCGCCAGGATGTCCTGGTCGCGGATCGCCGAGAACACGCTCTTGCGGCCCGAGAAGACCACGGGCATCTGCGGCTCATAGGAGGGCTCGCGGAGGTCGCGGAAGCCCTCGAGCTTCCACAGGGCCGCGAGCACCGTCAGGTCGACCGGACCGGGCACCTTGTAGACGTCGCGCTCCTCCAGTTCCAGCGCCGAGGCCGAGAGCAGTTGCGCAAGGAATACGTCGTCGGCGCGCTCGGAGATCTCCAGCCGGACCGCGGCGCCCCACTTGCGCTGCCGCAGGGTCTCCTCGATGGTCGAGAGCAGGCTGCTGCGGACTTCGTTCTCCTGGATGGTCAGGTCGCTGTTCCGCGTGACGCGGAACGCCACGCGCTCTGTGACGCGGTAGCCGCCGAAGAGCGCGTCGAGCCGGGGGCCGATCACGTCCTCGAGCAGGACGAACCGGCGATGGCCGTCGGGCTCGTCGGGCAGCGGCACCAGCCGGTTGAGCACCGAGGGGACCTGGAGCACCGCGTAGAGCGGCCGCGCCGGCGGCTTGTCGGGCTCGATCCGCAACAGCAGGTTCAGGCTCTTGTTGTGCACGTGCGGGAACGGGTGCGCCGGGTCGATGGCCAGCGGCGTGAGCACCGGGTAGACCTGGCTGTCGAAGAACTCGTCGAGGTACGCGTCCTGCGAGGGGCTCAGCTCGCTGGGCGAGCAGACGCGGATGCCGTGCTTGAGGATCTGGGGTCGGACCTCAGTGTGCCAGACCTCGTACATCCGCCCGACGAAGTCGTGCGCGCGGCGGGAGATCTCGACGAGCTGCGCCAGGGATCCCATGCCGTCGGGGGGCGGATCCTGCGGCTCGAGGTCCTCGTAAATCTGGGCCTGCAAGCCGGCGACTCGGACCTCGAAGAACTCGTCGAGGTTCGAGGCGCAGATGGCCAGGAACTTCAGACGGTCGAGTAGCGGGTTGGTCGGGTCCCGCGCCTCCTCGAGTACGCGTTCGTTGAAGTCGAGCCAGCTCAGCTCGCGATTGATGAACCAGCTCGGATCGAGCGCCGGGGCCTGGGGTGCCGCGGGTGCGGCTCCGGCGGCCGGCTGGCCGTTGAGTTGTTGAGTCTTCATGACAGCCACCCACCTCGACTCTTCCCGTCTGCTCCCCCACGGTCCCGCCCCGCCCCGCCCCGCTCGGTCCGTCGCATGCCGGCCGGGCCGTTCGGGCCCGTCGGGGATCACGGCGCGGCCCCGGCCGCGCGTCACGACCGACGGGGGCGCCGGGCCGGCCGCTCGGGCCGGAGGAGCTGGCGGAGGGCCCGCGCGTTGCGGACGTCGAGGTCCTCGCCGTCGATCGTGCCCTTGGGCGTCTCGAGGATCATCGGCACGTCGCGGAATCGCGGGTCGTTGACCAGGTGACGGAACGGCTCCAGGCCCAGGTGGCCGCCGCCGATCGCCGCGTGGCGGTCGACCCGGCTGCCGCGCTCGCGGCAACTATCGTTGAGGTGCCAGACGCGCAGGCGATCGAGCCCGACGGACCGGTCCAGCCGGTCGATGGTCTCATCGTACTCCTCCGGGGTGCCCAAGGGATAGCCCGCCGCGAAAATATGACAGGTGTCGCCGCAAACCCCGAGCCGCTCCGGACGATGGACCAAGGCCAGGATCGCGCCGATGTGCTCGAACCGGTGCCCCAGGCACGTCCCCTGGCCGGCGGTCGTCTCCAGGTCGATCACGACGGACAGGCCCTCGGTCCGCCGGCAGACCTCGTCCAGCCCCCGGGCGACCCGCTTGATCCCGGCTTCCTCACCCTCGCCCATGTGCGCGCCGGGATGCACGACCAGGTCGGCGATCCCGAGCAGGGCGCACCGCTCGACCTCGTCCACCATCGCGTCGATCGACCGTTGCCAGAGCGTATCGTCCGGGCTGGCCAGATTGATCAGGTAAGATGCATGGGCGACGGGGTCCGCGATGCCGGTGGCGGCCAGCGCCGCGCGGAAGGCCCCGGCATGGGCGTCGGACAGCGCGATCCCTTGCCAGCGGTTGTTGTTCTTGGTGAAGAGCTGGACGGTCTCAAACGGGACCGCGTGCGCCGCGTGCACGGCGCGGTCGCAACCGCCGGCGATGGACATGTGGGCGCCGAACTTCCGGCGGGGCGCCCCGGGATCCCGTTTCCTCCGCGCCGCAGGATTCATCGATCCATTCGCCCCCTTCGTCGGGGATTCTCCCCGGGAATCCGTCACTTGCGGACGGCGTCCTCTCGATCCTACAATGAAGATGATACTCGCCAAACCACGGAAGCGGCCGGGGATTCCAAAATGGGATTGCTGATCTGGGCCGGCATCCTGCCCGTCTGTGTCGTCTCGGCCTGGCTGATCTTCCGGCGCCCGCTCCGGCAGATCGTGGAGGACGTGCACGTCGAACATGCGCGCGAGCTGTTCCACCAGCAGAGGGAACTGCTCGAGGCGCGGTTCGTCACCGCGCTGGGCCGCATCGACCCGGCCGAGGGCCAGCGCTGGGAGTCGGCGCAGTGGCACGACGAGATCCTCTGGGCGCGCGACCGCCAGACGCGGCACCTGCTGGCGCTGGTGGGCGTCCACTTCGAGCCGCCGCCGTTCGAGCTGCTGTCGATGCCCCGGCACGCCACGGCGCTCTTCGAGTTCCGCAAGGGGCGATGGCACGTCGACGGCAAGCGGCTGGATGAGGTCCACCCGAACGAGGCCATCGGCCGCAACCAGCGGTTCGAGGCCGTCGCCGTGACGCCGCCGCATCCGCGCCGCGTCGGCTGACCGGCCTCGCCGCTCCCGCCTTCATCCTCATCTCCCGCGGCCCGATCGCTCGCCATCATTCGAGGATCTTGGCGTGCGAGACCTCGCGCAGCCGGATGTATTCCTCCAGCGAGAAATCGTCCGTCTGGCAGTATTCCAGCAGCGGCCGCTCGCGCCGCTCGACCTCGGCACAGGCGGCGGCCAGCCGGTGCGCGACCTGGTTGGGGATCAGGCAGACGCCGTGCTTGTCGGCGTGGATCAGGTCGCCGCAGTGGATCTCGACCCCGCCGATCGTAACGGGCGTGCCGAACTCGACGAGCCGGACGTACGAGTGGCTGACGCAGGGATTCAGCCCGAAGAGCTGGAACCCGAGGGCGCGGACCTCGTCGAGGTCGCGCGGGCAGCCGCTGGTGATATGCCCGACGCAGCCGAGCTTGTTGTGGATCGTCGCCGTCACCTCGCCAAACTGAGCGCCTAGGCCGGGCGGGTCGTCGAGGTCCTGGCCGACGGCGATCTTGGGGCCGGCGTGGTCGGCGACGTAGCGGAAGTAGTCGCCGAGCAGGTCGACCTGGGGCTCGCCGGCCTCCGGGGGGGCCGCGCGGGTCTTGGAGGTGACCGCGTAGCCGATGATCGGGCCGAGGTCCGGCAGCAGGCATCGGATGTAATGCGGCAAGAAGCCGGTGTGCCGGGGCCGGACGTTGAACAGCTCGATGGCGTTGGCGATCGTCGGCGTGTTGTACCGCCTGAGGGCCCGCAGCTCGGCGGGGGACAGCGGCGTGTCGGCTTCAGACATGCGGGGCGCTCCGCGGGGTTGAGGTCCCTTCGCACCCTCGAAGGGGGCGGATTCGGGAGGTCCAGGCGACCAGGCCAGGCGGTTGTCACGCCCCAATCCGCTCGGGGCCGGCAACACGAGTAGGAGGATATCGTCGCGAATCCGCTTCGGCAACCGCCCGACGACCGGAACGGCCCGATCTCGAGCGTCCGGACCCCGGATCTCCTCGAACCCGCAGGGAGCCGCAAACCCGCCGGTCCGACCTCACCCGCCGATCCCGAAATCGTCCGTCGCCCCGAACCGGCCCCTTGCGGAAGCGGCTCTGTGCCCCGACCAGGACGGGCGGGCCGGAACCGGTTGCTCGCGAGTCCCGCCGTTCTGCCCTTCAGGATCGGGCGGGGAAGTCACGGACGGGCGTGGCGCCGTCGTCGCGACGGATGGCGCCGTCCGCCTGGCGGGAGACGACTCGGGGCGTGAGCCGCGACCGACCGACTCACCGCGTCGTGAGATTGTGGCTTCAGGTCACCGTTTCCGTCATTGCCTCGGATTGGGCAGCCCGTCGCAGGATCGTCACGACCTTCCCATACACACCGCCCGCCACAACCTCCGGCGTCTCGTGCTCGATGTCTTCCGCCTTGCCCAACTTGCTCGTCCACCAGCCCCCGGGTCGTTGCCGGGCCGCGTGCGTATGGAGATCCTCCTCGCCGTAGAGCGCAACCTTCTCGAAACCCACCTCCGGCCCGGCATCGTCGCATGGCTCGAACCCGAGCGCCCGGAAGGCTGCTTCAAGAGCCGCGATGCCATACTCCGGCTCCGGAGAGTCGATTGGCCAGTAGACCCCCGGCTGCCACCAGTTCTCGGTATCGCCGGCCGCCCAGGCGATGCAGTTGTACTCGATCGCGGGCGGGCTCGTAACGCGATGGTTTTCCGGGGTTAGCCGTGGAAAGTCGCGATCAGCTTTCATGCCCGATGACGCCTCGCCCCTCGCCCCATCGGATCCACGCGTCCGCCATCAGACGGATCTTGCCCCGGGCCTCCGGTGGCACGGGGTCCTCGCCGCTGATCGCCTCCAGCGCCCAGAACCACTGGTCCGGCTCACGACGCAGCTCCTCGAGGATCAGCGGAATGGCCGCTGGCCCCATCCCGATGATCCGCTGATAGGCCGGTAACATCGCCATCTGCGCCGTGTTCGAGAGGTATCGCGACCGCTCCTTCCACTCCGCGACGAGTCGGTGGAAGCGCCCCGCAAGATCACGCTGCGTGACGACTGCCGAGGGCGCCGATGGAGATCCGGACATCACGGTGCCCTCCTCGCTCGATCGGAGACTTCTCAGGCTCGGTTCCCGATCCGGGTCCCATTCCCTACTATCATGACCGACGGCCGCATTCTGCCCAAGAGGAAGAAGGCTTGCCTCGGCCGCTTCACGACTCTGTAGCCCCGGGAGGCGGGCCTGGCCAGGCTGGGATCGGGTCGGGGCACGGCGGGGAACTCGGTCGGATCTGGCCGGGACCGAACCGGCTGCGAGCCTGGCCGGCAAGAGCGCTTGTGCCCCCGAGAATCCGATAAGCTCCTCCTGCGGGCCCGGCCGGCGGCCCGCTCTCGACGAAAACCGCGTCCCGGCCGGCGGCCCGATCGGTTGCCCGGGTGCCGGTCCCGGTCGGGCCCAGGCCGCAGCCGGGACGACCGAACCGGCCGGATCAATCCGGCAGGACCGCCACGACTCGGGCCGGGCCGGCGCTGCCGCCCTGGATCTTCAGGGGGAAGCAGCTCACCCTGAAGCCGAATGGCGGCAGCGCGCCCAGATTCACCAATCGCTCGATCTGCGAATAGGGCAAGTCGCACTGGTGCGATGCCCAGAAGACGCCCGGCTCGCGGCGCGCCAGCGCCTCGGCGGCCTGGCGGTCGAGTGGGCCGTCCCAGCCCCAGGCGTCGATCCCCATGACTCGCACCCCGCTCTCGTACAGCCAGCGGGTCACATCGGGACCGACCGCCGGCCCTCGCCGCACGTAATCGGGCTGACCGTAGAAGACATCCCGGCCGGTCCGCAGCAGGACGATATCCAGCGGCTTGGGCGTGTAGCCGATCGCCGCCAGGGCGGCCTCGACGTCAGGCACGCCGATCTTCTCGCCGTCGGCCTTTGCGGTCATATCCAGCACCACGCCGTCGGCGAAGAACCACTCCAGCGGAAGCTCATCGATCGTCGCGGCCCGCTCGCCCCGGATCGTGCTGTTGTAGTGCCACGGGGCGTCCACGTGCGTCACGCTGTGCGTGCCCAGCCGGGTGAACTCCTCGATCGCCCAGCCCTCGCCGTCGCGCAATAGCTCCGGCGGGACGCCCAGCAGGGCCTGAACCTGGCCGGCCCCCTCGGCGTGCGAGTTGAACGCGATCTCCACCCGCTCGAACGAGGCGGCGCCAGGCCGGCTGGGAACGATCGGGGCCGACAGGTCGATGATCCGCATGCGGGTTGCTCCGTCGCGATGGAAATCAGGGACCAAGAACATAAACGTTCCCGTCGAGACGACTCGCTGGACACCACCACGAATCGCCCCGAAGGGGCACGGACCGATCCGCATGGGCCGAGCCTCAGCCAGGTGGTGTTCGGCGAGGAGTGTCGTCCCGTCCCCCACGCTGACAGCCGCCTCGACCTTGCCGACGCCGTCGAGGTCGGCCAGCAGCGGCGTGCCCACCGGGCCTTCGAACGCCTTGCTCCAGACGATCTCGGCCTGGTCGCCGCCTGCGTGCTCGCGCTCGCGCACGACCAGCAGCCGGCCGTCCCGGCCGCCCAGCTTCGCCTCGGACCGGCCCGTGGTCAATCAGCCACCCGGGACCGCGAGCCGCGGCGGTGCCGGATCCGGAACCGGCCGGTCGCCGGGCCGGACCCAACCGTGCGGGACCCCGCGCGAGCCGCCGGGCGGTTGCTCGCATCGTCGGTTGTCTCTATGATGAGGATCGGCTCCGGCGGCAAATGGGCCTGCGAGGCACCCCTGGCCCCGGAGACAGCCCGATCCCTCCCGCATGGAGCGGATCCGGGCCGGACAGCGCCGATTCCAACCGAACCGGGCCCGGCCAGCACCAGGCGGCCGGGCTTCCGGCGTCGGCGCCGATCAGGAGACGGCGCGTAGCGCCGAGCAAACCCGTCGTCCGCCGGTCCGGCCGGTCGACTGACCGTTCGCCGTGTTCCTCCGGCGCGACCGGGTCGCGACACGATCCGACCGGCCGGACGGCCGGCATTCGATTTCTTACATGAGGAGCATCGATGAGGCGGGTGCGCGGCGATTTCACGGCGGAGGTCCGGATGGTGGTCATCGCGGCGATCGCGACGGGCGTCGGGGCCCTGTGCTCCGTCGCCGCGGTCGTGCTGCTGCGGCTGATCGACCTGTTCACGAATCTGTTCTACTACGGCGCGTTTTCGTTCGCGCACCGCATCCCGGCGGACGCGAGCCTGGGGGGCTGGTCGATCCTGATCCCGGCGGCCGGCGGGCTGATCATCGGGCTGATGGCGCGCTACGGATCCGAGCGGATCCGAGGGCACGGCATCCCCGAGGCCATGGAAGCGATCCTGATCGGCAAGAGCCGGATGCAGCCCAAGGTCGCCGTGCTCAAGCCGCTCTCCTCGGCGGTCTCGATCGGCTCGGGCGGACCTTTCGGCGCCGAGGGACCGATCATCATGACGGGCGGCTCGCTCGGCTCGCTCGTCGCCCAGGCCTTCCACCTGACGTCCGCGGAGCGCAAGACGCTGCTGGTCGCCGGGGCGGCCGGCGGGATGTCGGCGACCTTCGCCACGCCGATGGCCGCGGTCCTGCTGGCCGTCGAGCTGCTCCTGTTCGAGTGGAAGCCGCGCAGCCTGATCCCCGTGGCGATCGCCAGCTTCGTCGCCAGCCTGCTCCGCCCATACTTGCTCGAGGCCGGCCCCATGTTCCCCGTCGTGGCGCACGCGGCGCTGCCGACCTCGGCCTTGCTTTCCTCGATCCTGCTGGGCCTGCTGGCCGGCGGGCTGGCGATGCTGCTGACCGCGGCCGTCTACACCGCCGAGGATGCCTTCCACAGGCTGCCGATCCACTGGATGTGGTGGCCGACGCTCGGCGGCCTCGCCGTCGGGATCGGCGGCTGGATCCGCCCGCACGCCCTGGGCGTCGGCTACGACATCATCGGCGACCTGCTGAATGGCCGGTACGTCCCGACGGCCCTGATGGGCCTGATCGTCGTCAAGGGGGTCATCTGGGCGACCTCGCTGGGCTCGGGGACCTCGGGGGGTGTGCTGGCGCCGCTGTTGATCCTCGGCGGCGCCCTCGGCGCCATGGCCTCGCCCTTCCTGCCCGGCGGCGACGCCGCGCTCTGGCCGCTGGTCGGAATGTCGGCGGCGCTGGGCGGCACGATGCGATCGCCGCTGACCAGCACGATCTTCGCCCTCGAGCTGACGAACGACATCAACGCGCTGCCGGCCCTGTTGATCGCCTCGGTCATGGCGCACGCGACAACGGTCCTGGTGATGAAGCGGTCGATCCTCACGGAAAAGGTCGCGCGTCGGGGCTATCACATCACCCGCGAATACGCGATCGACCCGCTCGAGCGGCTCAGCGTGGGCGAGGTGATGACGGCCGACGTGGTGACGGTCCCCGCCGCGATGCCGCTGAGGCAGGTGGTCCGCGAATACTTCGGCGCCCCCGGCCTGCGGCGGCATCCCGGCTACCCGGTCGTCGACACGGCGGGCCGATTCCTGGGCCTGGTCACGCGATCGAGCCTGCTGGAGCACTGGCTCACGGCCCTGGGCAACCATCCCGACGGCGCCGACCCGCTGGGCGCCAGCCCGATCCTCGCCTATGACCTGATCGACTCGCCGCCGATCGTCGCCGTGCCGGACGAGTCCTGCCGCGAGGCGGCCGAGCGGATGGCCGCCTCGGGCATCAAGCGCCTGCCGGTGGTGGCCCACGACGACCCGGGCCGATTGGTCGGCATCGTCGTCATCGGCGACCTGCTCAAGGCCCGCCAGCGGATCGTCGAGGAGGAGGGATTCCGCGAGCGGTTCTTCGGCAAGCCCCGACTCGCCGGCGGGGCCGCCGAGGCCTAAATCGGTTCTCGAAAGGGGAGAGAGTAGGGTGGGCATCGCCCACCGATCGAGGCCATCGCCGGTGGGCGATGCCCACCCTACGCCATTCCCCGTCTGTCCTTCCGCATCGCGTGGAACGATTCTGCACGGCCGGCGCCCGCGTCGCAGAGACCGGGCCCGCGAGACTCGTCACCTGGAGAAAGCTGTCCACAGGGCAGACCTGCGGCGTGCCGAAGGTCTCCGGCACACCGCTGGTCCTCTGCGGTCTCCGACTCATCGGTTGGTCATCTGCTCCAGTTGTTCTGGATACCGGGCCCCTTGCACACTGATCCGCGAAGCCGCGGCCTCGATCTCGCGGAGGTCGTCGGCGTTGAGCTCGACGGCCGCCGCCCCGAGGTTCTCCTCCAGGCGATGGAGCTTCGTGGTGCCCGGGATCGGCACGATCCACGGCTTCCGGGCGAGCAGCCACGCCAGCGCGAGCTGCGCCGGCGTCGCCCCTTTCTTCCCGGCAATCGGCCCGAGCAGGTCGACCAGGGCCTGGTTTGCCTTGCGGGCCTCGGGCGCGAAGCGGGGGAGCATGTTGCGGAAGTCGCTGCTGTCGAACGCCGTGCTCTCGTCGATCTTCCCCGTGAGGAAGCCCTTGCCCAGCGGGCTGTAGGGGACGAAGCCGATGCCAAGCTCCTCCAGGGTCGGCAGCACCTCCTCCTCGGGGCGCCTCCACCACAGCGAGTACTCGCTCTGCACCGCGGCGACCGGCTGGACCGCGTGGGCCCGGCGGATGGTCGGCGCGGCGGCCTCGGAGAGGCCGAAGTGCCCGACCTTCCCCTGCTGGACCAGCTCCTTCACCGCGCCGGCGACGTCCTCGATGGGGACGTTCGGATCGACGCGGTGCTGGTAGAGCAGGTCGATGCGGTCGGTCCCGAGGCGTCGCAGCATCCGCTCGGTCACGGCCTTGATGTGCTCGGGGCGGCTGTCGAGGCCCCCGCGGCGCTCCCCGGTCTCCTGGTCGATGTCCCAGCCGAACTTGGTCGCGATCACCACCTGGTCGCGGAACGGCGCCAGGGCCTCGCCCACCAGCTCCTCGTTGGTGAACGGGCCGTAGACCTCGGCGGTGTCGAAGAACGTGACACCCTGGTCGACGGCCGCCCGGATCAGCGCGATCCCCGCCGCCTTATCGACGGCCGGGCCGTAGCCGAAGCTCAGCCCCATGCAGCCCAGCCCGATCGCCGAGACTTCCAGCTTGCTCTTTCCCAGCGTGCGCGATTGCATCTTGCGACCCCCTTGGAACCGGTGTCAGGCGGCTCACCCGACGCCCTCGATCTCGAGTCCCTCTCGTCCCTCCCGCCGAGATTCATTAGAGGCCGATCACCCCAGTATGGAAAGAAACGATCCTCCAAAAGGTTTGCCTGATCCTCTCGGAGCCCGGGAGAATTAGCCCGAACTTGCGCGCGTTTCGTAACCTATTACCCTGGCAGGAAAGATCCTCAACTAGGTCGGGCATTCTTGCCCGACGCTTGGGCCTCGTCGGGCAAGAATGCCCGACCTACTTTCATGCCGGCGGAATAATCGTGGATCGTGTTCGGTGAGGCCGGAGGGCGAGATAAATGGACGGCCAGGCTGATATCCGCAAGCGGCTCGCGAGCCTCCTCGATGAGGTGGCCGTGCACGAGGGGGTTCACCGGACGCCCGTCGAGGGCGTGGAGGTGGCCCGGGTCTCGGGGCCGGTGCCCCGGGCGCCCGTGGTCTACCAGCCGAAGATCCTGATCGTCGCGCAGGGCCGGAAGCGGGCGTATCTCGGCGGCGAGGTGTATCAGTACGACCCGTTCAACTACCTGGTCCTGACGGTGCCGCTGCCGGCGGAGTGCGAGACCGAGGCCAGCGCCGAGGAGCCGCTGCTGCTGGTGTCCATCCACGTCGGGCCGGCGATGGTCGGCGAGATGCTGCTGGAGATGGACGAGCCCTCGCCGCCGGCCGCCTCGACACCGCGCGGCATCTCGTGCACCCCGATGAGCGAGGAGCTGGGCGGGGCCGTCATCCGGCTCCTCGAATGCCTCAGAGACCCGCTCGACAGCCGGATGCTGGGCCGGCAGACGGTCCGCGAGATTGTCTATCGTGTGCTCCTGGGAGAGCAGGGGGGTGCCCTGCGCGCCCTGGCCAACCGCGACGATCACTTCGCCCGGATCGCCCGGGTGCTCCGGCAGATCCACGCCGACTACGCCCGGCCCTGGAGCGTCGAGGAGATGGCAAGGAAGGGCGGGATGAGCGTGGCGGCTTTTCACAACTCCTTCAAGCTCGTGACGGCCAGTTCGCCGCTCCAGTACCTCAAGCGGATCCGGCTCGACCGGGCGAAGAGGCTGATGGCCCACGACGGCTACAACGCGGGTACCGCAGCGCGGGCCGTCGGGTACGAGAGCGCGTCGCAGTTCAGCCGCGAGTTCAAGCGCCTCTTCGGCGCGACGCCCGTCGAGGAGGCCGAGCAGACGCGGGCTCGACTCGTCGTCGGTTGATGCTCCTCCGAAGCGACAGGATGAGGTACTTCACTCGACCGCCCTGTGCGATCCGCGCGAATCCCTCGTCCGGACCAGATCGGCGCAGGGGGTCGCCGAAAACCCGCCGAAGAGAGTCGCCTGGTCGGTGCACACGTCGCTTCGGGTCAACAGTCTTGCTGGAGACTTTGCTCTCTTGATAGTATGCTCCGAACTTTGCGCTCCTCTGACACGACGACGGGAATGCGTGATGGAGACGAGAGCCCCTGACGCCCCGCGGCCGCTGGAGCACTACGCCGAGGAGTTGCGGGGGATGGCCCGCACACGGCTCGGCCTGCCGCCGAGCCTAAGGGTCACGAGCCTAAGGGTCACGAGCCTACGAGCCTAAGGGTCACGAGCCCGAGCCTAAGGGTCAGACCACCGAGCCTAAGGGTCAGACCACGAGCCTAAGGCCGGGTAGACCTGGGTGGTCGCCCACCCAGGCCCCCCACGGATCCGGACGTGCGCGTTAAACGCATCCGGCTCTTCGGCTCATGACTTCGCTACGCGGCTCCGCAGGCCGTGGACCACGCGGGCAGCGGGAAGACCGTA
>DAIDHB010000366.1 GCA_027452145.1 Planctomycetales bacterium | reverse complement strand
CGGATCGCCGAGATCCTGGTGTCGATCTCGCACTGCCGAACCTACGCCACGGCCTACGCGATGGCCCTGGGGCGGCCCGCGCCGCCCGACAAGTCGGCGGGACCGGCCGGGTCGTGAGGCGATTCGCCCGCTGTGTATCGGCGCACCGGGATCGTCGTTTTCGACGACCTCAGGGCGTCGGTCCACCGTGCGGCATCCGCCCGGTCCCGAGGGCGAGGACCGTCCCGTCGGCGAGGCGGCGGGCGTGCTCGTCGTCGCGACGGGCCATCTCGGCGTGCCCGAGCGCGGCGTGGGCGCGCGCCCGGTTGTAGTAGCACTGCGCCGTGTCGGGGGCCAGCGCGACGCAGACGTCGAAGGCGCGGAGCGCCGTGTCGTGGTGGCGGAGGCGATACGCGCAAATCCCCCGGGAGAACTGCGCCCAGAGGTCCTGGGGCTCGAGGTCGGTCGCGCGATCGAACTCGACCGCAGCGGCCTCGAGCGAGCCGGCGGTCATGAGGGAGCGGCCGATGGCGTAGTGTTCCCACGCGGTGCGCGGGGCCATGTGCGCGCGGCTCGCGGCCGCATCGCGGGCGACGTTGAGCAGGCCGAGGGCCTGGGCGTGCGCCTGGCGCTCGCAGGCCAGCACGGGGCTGGGGCCGAACGAGCGCTCGGCCTCTTCGAGTGTCCGCAGCGCGTCGCGCCTGGCGTCGGCCGCGGAGTCTCCGGCCAGGCGGAGCCGCAGGTTCGCCCGGAGGATTCCCAGGTCCAGGAGGTCGGATTTCAGCCGCCCGGCGCGCCCGGGGTCGAGCTCGGGCGCCAGTTGCCCGACGATCCGGTCGCGCGCCTCCCAGGTTGTACGCAGGTGATGCTCGAGGGCACGCAGGGGCTCACTCCCCTGGAGCTCGGCGCCGTAGAGAAACCGCAGGCGGTCGGCGAGCCCGTGGATCTCCTCGGCCAGCGCGAGGTGCCGGGCCCGCGTGAGGGCCGCCGTAAGGTCGTCGCGGAGCCCCTGGTGGTGGGCGAGGCGGCCGTCGAACACGACGACCCAGGGGTGTTCGATCAGGGCCAGGCCCTGCCTGAGGTCGCGGACGGCCGCGGGATAGTCGCGCCGATCCATCTGCCGGCGGCTGTCGTCCAGCAGGGATTCGGCGCCTTGCAGCCGCCTGTGGGCGTCGGCGCCGGCGACCAGGCAGGCGGCGACGATCATGACCGGTGCGACCATCGCGGTCGACGCGGCGCGGACCAGTGCCTGCGGATGGCGGCGGTTCCACTTGCGCCATCGCTCGGGAAGGCTCCGGTTGCGGACGCCGCGAAGCGGGAGGTCGGCCAGGTGTCGGCGCAGGTCCTCGGCGAGCCGCGCGGCGTCGGGGTATCGTTCGTGCGGGTCCGTGGCCAGGCAGCGGGCAATGATGTCCCCCAGGCCGACCGGCACGCCCGCCGGCCGGCGCAGGTGCGGATGGCCGCGATCGAGCGGGAAGGTGCCGCCGATCGAGATCGCGCCACCGAGGAGCTGATGGAGCACCAGGCCCAGGCTGTAGATGTCCGAGCGGCCGTCGACGGCCTGCGTGACGGGCCCCCCGTCGTGGATCTCGCGCATGGCGGCGCGCTGCTCGGGCGACATGTACAGCGGCGTGCCGCCCAGCCCCCTGCGGACGCGCTCGCCGTCGCCGATCGGCGGCCGGGCCAGGTGGAAGTCCAGCAGCATCGGCATGCCGTCGGCCGCCAGCAGGACGTTCGACGGCTTGATGTCCAGGTGCACCAGCCCGCGCTGGTGGGCGAAATGCAGGGCGTCGGCCAGGCAGGCCCCGATCCAGCAGACCGACGAGACGTAGTCGGCGCGGGCGAGGAACGCCCGCGCCGGGCCCTGCGACGTCACGCCGAGCGGCGGGTCCGCCTGCGACTGCGCCTGGTCGAGGCCCGAGAGCCAGTCCCTCCCGGTCCGCCGGTCGACCGGGACCTCCGCCATGTCGTGCCAGAGCCGCGCCAGGGGCGCGCCGCCGAGATACGGCATGCACAGCAAGCGGAGGTTCCGGTCGAGGATGTCCTGCACGCAATAAAGGGGGACGATGTGCGGATGGCGCAACTGCGCCAGCGACAGGTGCTCGAGGCCGTCGCAACTGGTGACCTTCAGCACGACCGGGCGATTGGCCAGGCTCGGCTGGTCGGCCAGGAAGACGGCGCCGTGTGAACCCCGCCCCAGGCACGAGAGCAGGCGGAACTCGCCGACGGCCTCGCCGACTGTCGGGACCGGCCAGGGCTTGCGGGGCGTCCTGGGCAGCAGGTATCGCGACCGGGATTCGTCGCCGCCTGCGGACTCTGAGGCCAGCGACAACAAGATCTCGGATGATTCTTCCGCTTCCGCCGAATCCGGCACGACGGGCGTCCGCGAGGAGCTCGCCGCGTCGGCGATCCTGCGCAGGGCCGGCTCGGGAAGCTCGGGATGGCGGGCGCGCAGCTCGTCCGTCCCGCCGATCCCGGCCGGGCCGACGGCCAGGGCCAGCTCGTGGACCAGCCGATCGACCGGGTCCTGTACGGACCCCGATGCGGCGCCACAGACCATCGGATTGCCCGCCGGCGGGAAGTCCCGGTCCACGAACCTCGAGGGCTCTTCCTCGGCCACGAGCATCGGGACATCCGGGACGACGCCGGGCGCCTCGAACCGCGATTCGCCGTCGTCAGAAGTCTCGTCTCGCGGCACGCCCGCGATGAAGCCGGCCGCCTCGAACCGCGATTCCTCGGCCTGTTGCCACGCCACGACCAGCGCGCGGACCAGCTCATCGATCCGGCCCGCGGCACCGTCCGGGTCGGGCCCCGGTCGCGGCGAGCCCTCGGCGGCGCGCGGGCGCGTCGTGTCTCTGGCTCCGCCCATGCCGGGCCCCCGCGGAGGCCCGAGCACGAGCGTGCTAACTGTCCTCGAAGCCGGTTCCATGGGAGGGACTCGGTGTCCGTTCGGGTAGGGTTGTTATCGGGAGGGCAAGCCTCCCGGCGGGCCGGGACAGGGAGGAAGCCTCGCACCACCCCGGCTCGGCAGGAGCCTCGCCCTCCGGCTCCGGAGACCGTCTCTTAACTTCTCGTCGCCGACTCGAAGAGCCACGACGAGATCGTTCCGTCGTCGTTCGCCAGGCGCAGCGGTACGAATCGGGTCCTGTGTCGCCACCACTGGACCACGATCCCGGCGGTTGAGGCGACGGCTCCCGCGGCGACCCAGGGCCACGCGCCGTCGGTCGTCAGCAGGTCGGACAGCGAGTCGCCCATCGCGTCCATGCCCTCCAGGCATTGCGCGATGGCCTGATCCAGCGCCATCAGGTCGACCGGGAGGATCTCCGCCAGCAGCTCGTTGGTCGGCTGCGGGGGATGGACGAGCAGGTCGGTGCCGCCCGTGGAGGAGTCCGGGCCGCCCGCCGGATCGAGGTCGACCCCCTGGCCGCTGTTGTGCCTCAGGACGAGTGCCGTGTCCTCGAAGCCCTGGCCGGGCGACGACGCGCCGCCCGTCGCGGCCGATCCGCCCGAAGCGCCGGAGGTCGGGATCACGCCGATCAGGAGGTTCCCGGCGTTCAGGGTCCCGGCGGACGAGCCTCCCTGGCCGGAACCCCCGCCCGGACTGGTATTGCTGGACGCGCCGCCGCTCGGACTGGCGTTGCTCGCCGAGGCGGGGGCCGGTCCCGGGACACCCGTCGAGACCACACCCGCGCTGACGGCGGAAGTCGCGGAAGTCGCGGAAGTCGCGGAAGTCGCGGAAGTCGCGGAAGTCGCGGAAGTCGCGGAAGTCGCGGAAGTCGCGGAAGTCGCGGCGGCCTCGGCCTCGGCGGCGTCGGGATTCGCCGCGGCCTGGCTGGCGACGGCCGCCGGAGCAGCGACACCCTGGTCATTGGCGGCCGCGGCGGCGGCGGATGCGACGGGACCCGACGCCGCGGACGGCTCGGTGGCAGGAGTGCCGGTGGCCGTGCCCGGCTCGGCCGGGGTGTTGCTCTCGGCCCGCGAGGCCGTCACGCCGCCGCCCCGGGCGATGGTGGATCCACCGGTCGCGGCTGGAAGGGTCTGATCGCCCGGCGTCGATCGGTCGGCGCCGGACCCGTTGCCGCCGCCGGAGGTGTCCGCCTGGAGGCTGGCGATGTCAACCTTATCGCCCGAAGAGCCGTTCGGGCCGGATCCCCCCGCCTGATCGCCCGGTCCACCCGGATTCCCGGGCGACTGCCCCGCGCCGGGAGAAGGACCGGCGGCGATCGGACCGCCCTGGCTGGAGCCGCTGTCGGAAGGGCCTGCGCCCTGGCCCTGATCGTTCCCCTGGGGACCTCCTTGCTGTCCCTGGCCATCGGCTCCCGGTCCGCCGTCGTGGCCACTCGCGCCCGGCCCCGGATCGCCGGTTCCCGGGCCGTTGCCCTGTCCCTGATCGCCGTGCGCGTTTCCCGGATTCCCGGCCGGACCTCCAGCGGGTCCCTGATCGCCGGAGTCAGTCGCGCCGTTATGCCCCTGATTATCCCGGGGCGCCGGTCCGCGGCCCCGTCCCTGGCTGCTGGCGGCGGGTCCTGCGCCCGGTCCGCCGGGTCCGCGGCCATTGGCGGCGGGTCCGCCTGGGCCCTGGCCGTTGGCGGCCGGCCCGCCGCCCGGTCCTTGATCGCCGGCCGCGGCCCCGGTTCCCTGCCCCTGATTGTCACCGGCGGCCGGTCCGCCGGGCCCCTGGTCCTGGCCTGGCGGTCCACCGCCGGGCCCCTGATCGCCGGCCGCCGATGCGCCACCTGGTCCCTGACCCCTGCCCGCCTGGCCGTGGCCTGGCCCCGGGTTGCTGGCGGCGGGATCTTCCCCGGCTGGTCCCGCTCCTGTCTCCGCGGCCGCGGGTCCTGGATGGCCGGCCGGCGCCGGGCCGGACGGCCCCGGCGGGTTCGCCACGAGCGCCCCGTGCGGAGGCGAATGGGCCGGGCCGCCCCCGATGACCGAGAGGAGCCGGCGATCTTCCATGTATTCCAGGAAGGCCCGGCGGCGCGTTCGCCCGGTCCTTACCCGCCCTCGATGTCCCAGACGCGCGCAGATAGCCCCAGATGAGCACAGGAGCAGGCCCACATCAAGCTCCTTTCGGGGGATGAGAACCCTGTTACCGGTTGATGCAAAGATCGTCGAGCAGGATCAGGCCGGTATCGCTGGAAGGGATGAAATCGGCTTTCCGGCCCCCATTTTCCTGCAAATCCGAAGCCGATCGTGGGCCGCAACAGCGAATCGACGCGCGTCGGGATCGAGACGGACGGGGAACCTTCCCGGAGAGGGATCTCGATCGATCCCTTCCGGGCAGGGCGATGCTCGGGAAAGATCCGGGATTCGCATCGTCGCGAATCCGGCTGCGCAGAAGAGCCGGGTGGGCGGGGCGTCAGGCGGCCCCGTCGGGTACGGCCGGAGCCGCGCCCGCCGAGACGGCCTCGTTGATCCGGGCGAGGGTCTCCTCGCTCGGTTGGCGGGTGCCCCGGCACTTGGGATATCCCTTGCATCCGAGGAAGTACCCACGCCGGCTCTCGCGGACCTGCATCGGCCCGCCGCATTGCTCGCAGGCCTCGTCGATGGGGATCGACTTGAGGTCGACGCCCGCCTTGGCCGCGGGCGGGGCCTGCTCGGCGAGCTGCTCCTTCAGCTCGTCGGGCACCTGCGCCGTGCCCCGGCACTTCGGGTAGTTGTTGCAGCCCAGAAACGAGCCCCGCCGGCCGCGGCGCACGGACATCGCCCCGCCGCATTTGGGGCAGGGGACCTCGACCTTCACCGGCTGGATCGGCTTGCCGTTCTCGTCGACCGGCATGGCGTTGCGGCACTTCGGGTACCCGGTGCAGCCGAGGAACGGCCCCCGCGTGCTGGAGCGCAGGGCCATCGGCTTGCCGCATTTCTCGCAGATGTACTCGGTCTCGATGACCGAGCGGACCGGGTTGCCCTCCGCGTCGATGTCGAACGATTCCTTGCACTCGGGATAGCCCGCGCACGAGAGGAACTTCTCGCCCCGCTTGTTCTCGCGGATCATCAGCTTCTTGCCGCACTTGGGGCAGGCGTGCGCGCTCTCGACGGCCTCGGCGCGGGGCTGGCCGCCGATCGGGCGGGTCGCCGTGCACTCGGGATAGCGCGAGCAGCTCAGGAACTTGCCGGTGCGGCTGAACTTCACCACCATCGGCGCGCCGCAGACGTGGCAGGTCTCGTCGGTGGCGATCTGCACCCGGCCGGCCTGCTGCTCGGCCAGCTTGAGCGCCTCCTGGAACGGGTGGTAGAAGTCGTCGAGGACCTTGACCATGTCCTCCTTGGCCTGCGCGATGTCGTCGAGCTCGTCCTCCATCTGCGCCGTGAACTTCAGGTCGAGGATCTTGGGGAAGCGCTCGACCAGGAAGTCGGTCACGGCCATTCCCAGCTCGGTGGCGAAGAACCGCCGGTCCTTGTGCTCGACGTACTGGCGGTCCTGGATGGTCTGGATGATCGGCGCATACGTGCTCGGTCGGCCGATCGCCTCCTTCTCGAGGGCCTTGATCAGTGTCGCCTCGCTGAAGCGCGGCGGCGGCTGGGTGAAGTGCTGGGTCGCGTCGAGCGAGTGGAGGTCGAGCGCCTGGCCGGCCGCGAGGGCCGGCAGCAGCTCGTCCTCGGTCTTGCCCCCCGGCGGCCAGACGCGGCGATGGCCGTCAAACTTGAGGATCTTCCCCTGGGCCTTGAAGACGCCGGATCCGGCGGTGATCCCCACGTCGGTGACGTTGTACACCGCGGGGGCCATCTGGCTGGCGAGGAATCGCGCGTAGATGAGCTGATACAACCGGAACTGGTCGTGCGAGAGGTGCCCGCGGATCCGCTCGGGCGTGAAGGCCAGATCGGTCGGGCGGATCGCCTCGTGGGCCTCCTGGGCCAGTTTGCCGGCGGCGTAGCGGATCGGCTTGGCCGGCAGGTATTTCTCGCCGAAGTCGGCCTGGATCTTGTCGCGCACGGCCGTCAGGGCCTCGTCGCTGACGCGGAGGCTGTCGGTACGCATGTAGGTGATCAGCCCGACGGGCCCGCTGCCGTCGACGTCGATGCCCTCGTAGAGCTCCTGCGCGACCTTCATGGTGCGCTTGCCCGAGAACCGCAGGCGGATCGCCGCCTGCTGCTGGAGCGTGCTGGTCTTGAACGGCGCGTCGGCCCGGTCGAGCTTCTCGACCTCGTCGACCCGGCTGACGACGTACGGGGCCGAGTTGAGCGCGTCGCGGATCGCGTGGGCGTCGGCCTCGTTCTTCGCGTCGAACTTCGCGCCGTCGTATTCGACGAGCGCGGCGGTGAACCGGTCGGATTCGGCGGCCGAGCCGGCCGGGCTGACGGTGGCAGAGATCTTCCAGTATTCCTCGCTGACGAAGGCGCGGATCTCGCGTTCGCGGTCGGCGATCAGGCGGACGGCGACCGACTGGACGCGGCCGGCGCTGAGGTGCCGCATGATCTTCTTCCAGAGCAGCGGGCTGAGCTGGTAGCCCACGATCCGGTCGAGGAAGCGGCGGGCCTGCTGGGCGTTGACCAGGTCCATGTTGATGGGCGTGGTATGGCCAAACGCCTCCTTGACGGCGCGCTCGGTGATCTCGTGAAAGGTCACGCGGCGGACGCGTTCATCGGGCAGCTCGAGGGCCTGCTGGAGGTGCCAGGCGATGGCCTCGCCCTCGCGGTCGGGGTCGGTCGCCAGGTAGACCATCGCGGCCCGCGAGGCGGCGCGCTTCAGGTCGCCGATGGTGTCCTTCTTGGCCGGGACGACCTCGTACGAGGGGGCGTACCCGTGGCCGACGTCGAGGCCCAGCTTGCGCTTGGGCAGGTCGCGGACGTGGCCCATGCTGGCCTTCACGACGTAGCCGCCGCCGAGGAACTTGTCGATCGAGCGGGCCTTCTTGGGGCTCTCGACGATCACCAGGGCCGGGCCGTTGCCGTTGCCCGCCGGCTCGGCGGCGTCGGCCGGGGCCGCCTTGCGGGCGGCCGCCTTCTTCTTGGCCGGGGCGGCCTTGGCCGTCCCGCGTTTCCGGGCGGGGCCGTCGGCCCCCGCCGGTTCCTCGCCGCCTTTTTGAGTCTTGGACTTGCTAGCCACGATGCGAACCACCTATACGGTTGCTGTCGAATCGCTTGCGACGGTCATCCTCGCCCCGCAACGACGGGGCCGGCCGGGGTTTGCGATTGCTCCGCCATCGATTCTTGTTACCATTGGGCATGGGCCCGTTGAGAGACCGGCCCCGAATCCCGACCCATTAGCGACATAAGCTAGGGTATCGGGGCCTGTCAAGGGGGGCATGAGAGGAACGACCCCCCGAAGGGATGACTTCGCCGGCCTCGGCCGGGCGGCCTGCCCCGTCGAATAGGCAACGATCAGAACTCGAGGAACTCCATGTCGTTCGAGGTCTTCCGCCGCCACCAGAGGAAGCTGCTGGCGATCTTCGCCATCCTGGCCATGTTCGGCTTCGTCGTCTCCGACAGCCTGTTCCGGTATACCAACTCCGGGGGCGGCGGCCGCGACCAGCCCGTCGTCACGCTCTACGGCCGGACGATCTACCAGAGCGAGCTCAGCGGGATGCAGGCCGAGCGGAACCTGGCCAATCGGTTCATGTTCCGCCTCAATCCCCGCTTCGGCCCCGAGCCGTTCGGCGGCCTGCGGACCCGCGAGATGGTCGACGCGTTGATCCTCCGCCACGAGGCCGACCGGCTGGGCATCCCCGCCGGCATGGAGCAGGGCCGCGACTTCATCAAGCGGATCACCATGGGCCAGATGACCGGCGAGCTGTTCGACCGCCTGATGGGCGAGTTCCGCAACGACTACGCCGACGAGCAGGTCCTCGCCGCGATCGCCGACCAGGTCCGGCTGAACTACGTCCGCGGGCTCCCCGGCGACCCGAACCGGCTCGTCGGCGGACCGATGGTCACTCCGCTCGACATCTACCGCGCCTATCGCGATCAGAACGAGAAGGTCTCGGCGAAGCTCGTGGAGGTCCCCGTCGAGAAGTTCCTCGCCAAGGTCCCCGAGCCCTCCGCCGCCGAGGTCCAGGCGTTCTACGACGCCCACAAGAACACCCTGCCCGACCCCATGCGTGCCACGCCCGGGTTCAAGCTGCCGCGCCAGGTGCAGCTCGAGGTCCTCTCGATCGACGGCAACGCCCTGGCCCGGTCGATCAAGGACCATCTCACCGAGGCCGAGCTCCGCACGGCCTATGAGAACCGCAAGTCGGAATTCGAGACCAGGGGCGACAGGCCGGGCCAGCTCCCGAATGACCTGTTCGCCGGCCATCCCGAGCTGACCCCGCCGGTCGTCCAGCCGTTCGACGAGGTCCGCACGATCCTCGCCGCCTCGCTCGCCGAGGCGAAGGCACAGGACCAGATCGTCGAGCAGTTCAGCAAGATCCGGCGGAACGTCCTCGACAAGTTCTTCGACGAGTACCAGGCGGCGCAGGCCCAGCGCGAGGAGGCCGGCGGCGACACCGCGAAGGGGCCGCCGCTGCCGAGCCCGCCCGACCTGAAGGAGCTGGCGAAGGCCGAGCACCTCGACTACGACCTCACGCCGATGCTGTCGCGCGAGGACGCCGAGGGCTACGGCCAGCTCGCCTCGGCCCAGGTCGGGCTGGGGCCCCAGCGCGGCACCCGGACCTTCGTCGACGAGTTCTTCGACAACAAGTCGGGCCTGTACGAGTCGGTCGAGCTGACGGACCAGCTCGGCACGCGCTACCTCGTCCGCAAGATCAAGGACGCCGAGCCCCGCGTGCCGTCGCTGGACGAGGTCCGTCCGCAGGTGGTCCTGGCGTGGAAGACCGAGAAGGCCCGGCCGCTGGCCAGGAAGGCCGCCGAGGAGATCGCCGCGCAGCTCGAGAAGCAGCCCGCCGCGATCAAGGACGGGACCTACCAGGGCTACCGGGTCGTGACGACCCCGGTGATCCCCCGCCAGCAGGTTTCGCCGACGCTGTCGCTCAATCCCTTCGACATGGGAGAGGCCCGGGAGACGCCGATCTCCGAGGTCGCCTCGCCGGGGGCGGACTTCCGCTCGGCGTTCTTCTCGCTCCAGCCGGGCAAGGCCGCCGTCGCGCCGAATCAGCCCGAGACGGCGTATTATGCGATGGCCCTCGAGCGCCGCGACCCGGCGACCTTCGCCGCTCTGTACGCGCCCAACAGCGACGAGTTCCGCTACCGCAAGCAGGCCCGCGACCAGGCCGATCGCCAGCTCCTCGAGGACTGGATGGGATGGCTCCGCCACCAGGCGGGCGTCCCGGCCGACTGGGTCCCCCAGGACGAGGCCCGCGAACGCGACGCCGGCCGCCGTACCGCCAGCCGGTGAGATTGAAGGGTGGAACCGCGAAAACCGGAAGGAATGACCCAGGCGAACCGGCGACGTGAGTCGCCGGGTCCGTCGCTGCCGTAGACCCGACGACCCTCGCATGGGCACCCGGCGATTGACGTCGCCGATTCGCCGGAGCACCGGCCCGAGGCACTCGACGCAACCCGCAACACCATGTGAGTACCACAGCGGTCCTCGGATCGTTTCCAGGTTGATGAGGGCGCGGCCGGTCGCGTCCGCGTCGTCCCGCGCTCGCCGGAGAGGTCATCGATGCTCGCCAGCCGGGTCCAGGCCGACGAATCGCCGGTGATTAACATGACGCCGATGGTCGACGTCATCCTGTGCCTGCTGGTCTTCTTCATGGCCGCGACGCGGCTCTACGACTGGGACGAGAACGAGTTCGTCGTCAAGGTCCCCGAGGTCTCCGACGCCGCCCCGCTCACCGCCGCGCCCGAGGACCTGGAGCTCACGGTCAGGCGACCCGGGGTGGTCGCGGTCGGCGAGAAGACGTATGACCTCGACGGACTGGTCGTCCTGCTCCGCGAGGCGCGCGGCCGCTACGCCAACCAGGGCGTGGTGATCCGCGGCGACGCCTCGCTGACGTACCAGGACATGGCCGACGTCCTCTCGGCCTGCGACCGGGCGGGCATCCCCAATATCCGGCTTCCCGTGCGATCGCGTGACGAGGATGCCGGCGCCGACGGGACGCCGGCCTTCCGGTGACGTTGAGACAAGGTTCGGCCTCGCTCGCTCGTTCGTTTGCCTGAAGTCGACGGGAGGGCGAGCCTTCCGGCGAGCCGGATCGGATCGGGAGCCGGAATCGAGAGAAAGCGCCACGTCATTCCTGCTCGGCAGGAGCCTCGTCCTCCCGATCCTGGGCCGAACTTCTCGCAATCTCGCCCGGCGCCCGGCACGCCCGGCCAAGGAATCCTCGCCGACGGCGTGCCGGCCGTCTTCTCGGAGTACACGATGGGGCTCATTCGACAGCTTGTGGACACCTTGCTCCACCTCGATCCCCGCTCGATCAACGACTTCGTGGCGGCGGTCGGGCCGTTGACGTCGTACACGGTCTTATTCCTCATCGTGTTCGCCGAGACGGGGCTGGTCGTCACCCCGTTCCTGCCGGGCGACTCGCTGCTGTTTGCCGTGGGCGCGGTCGCCGCGAGTCCGGGCTCGCCGATCAAGCTGGGCACACTCTGCATCCTGCTGGTCGTCGCGGCGATTCTCGGCGACGCGGTGAACTACGCGATCGGCTACTTCGTGGGGCCGCGGGTGTTCTCCAGCGAGAAGTCCCGCCTGCTCAACAAGAAGCATTTGATGCGTGCCCACGAGTTCTACGAGAAGTACGGCGCCTTGACGATCATCGTCGCGCGGTTCATGCCGATCGTCCGGACATTCGCCCCGTTCGTGGCCGGGATCGGCCGGATGAGCTATCCGAAGTTCGCCGCATATAACGTCATCGGCGGCGTGGCCTGGGTGCTGATGTTCCTGCTCGCGGGGTGGAAGTTCGGCAGCCTCCCGAGCGTCCAGCGCAATTTCCACCTGGTGATCGGGGCGATCATCGTGATCTCGGTCCTGCCGCCGATCATCGAGGCACTGCGGCTGCGGCTGAAGCGAGGTAAGGCAGCGAAGCCCCGGCCGGAGGGATCGCATCCCCTGATGGACGCCGAGGTGGACTCGGCGGCGCGCGAGGAGCTGGCGTAACGTGGCGGGGTAGAGCAGGGCGGCCGATGCGGAGCGAAAAGGGGAGGGCGAACCTTCCGGCGAGCCGGGATAGGAAGAAGCATCGCGTCATCCCGGCACGGCGGAAGCCTCGCCCTCCCGGGACAATCCCTGGGTCGTCCCGCTCAATCCCCCCGGGGCTCCATCGCCTTCTCGATGTCATCGAGCGGCACCGCATCGAGCCGTCCGCCCAGCAGCGCCGAGAGCTGAAGGCCCACGAGGACCTCGCTGGTGCTCTTGCCGTCCGAGACCATGCGGAGGTACGGCTCCGCGCCGACGAGGACGGCGCGGGGCTTGCCGTGGACGGTCAATACATAGCGGACCGTGTTGTCCTCGAGGTCCCGAAGAATCGCGGGCAAATTCTGATGCAGCTCCCGGCTCCCGATAATCCGGACGGGAGATTCCGGGGTCTTGGCGGCCATGGATGGTGCCTTCCTCCGGCGTTGAGGCCGTTGCATGCGCGAGGACCCAGCTTCTTCAGGGTGACGGACGACGCGGGCCGGCGGTGTTCACCGCGGACAATCGTGGCACTTGCACTCGTGGTCGTTCCCGCGCTCGGTGGCGATTCTGAGCAAAGAGACAGGACAACGCATTCAAGGACGAGGCGAGGGCTCGAATCCACCCCTCACGATGAGGGGTTGTCGAGCCGTGGCTCGTCCTGGGAGCGGTGTTCACCAAGCCGTCTGTTCCGAGATCCCGGTATCTTGACGTGCTTGCCGCCGCCTTCGACGGCTACGGTATTCTACAGGCGGGGGCCTTGATTGCAAGAGAGGCAAGAACTCCGGGCCGCGCTTCGGCCTTGCGCTTCGGGTTTCGGGTTTTGCGCTTCGGGTCTTGTGCTTCGGGCTTTGCGCCACGGGCTTTGGGCCTGGGATGATCTCCCGGCCCACGGCCGCCGTCGTCAGGCCTGGGTGTCGAGGCTCACGCGGGAGGCGTCGCCTCCACCGCCAGCGCGACCGCCTCGCCGCCGCCGATGCACAGGCTGGCGACCCCGCGTCGACCGCCCGTGCGCCTCAGGGCGTGCAGGAGCGTGACCAGGATCCGGGCGCCGCTGCACCCGATCGGGTGCCCCAGCGCCACCGCGCCGCCATGAATGTTGAGCTTCTCGTCCGGAATCGCCAGTTCGCGCGCGGCGACCATCGCGACGACCGCGAACGCCTCGTTGACCTCGAACAGGTCGACGTCGGCGACGGCCCACCCGATTCGGTCGAGCAGCTTGCGGATCGCATAGACCGGCGCCGTGGTGAACCACACGGGGTCCTGGCTGTACGTCGCCGCGCCCGCGATCCGGGCCATCGGCTCGCGCCCGGATCGCTCCAGCTCGTCGCCGGAGGCCAGCAGCAACGCCGCCGCCCCGTCGCTGATGCTCGAGGCATTACCGGCCGTGATCGTCGCGGTGGGATCCTCGGCCGGGCCGAAAGCCGGCCGCAGGGCACGCAGCTTCGCCTCGTCGAACTTCCCGGGTCCCTCATCTACGGATACGGTTGTCGTCTTTCCCCGCGAGGCGACGGCGACCGGCACGATCTCGTCGGCGAAGGCATTCGACTCGATCGCCGCGCGGGCGCGGGTGAAGCTCCGCACGGCGTAATCGTCCTGCTCCTGGCGATTGATCCCGAACGTCGATGCGCAGGCATCGCCGCACGTTCCCATGTGTTTGTCGTTGTAGACGTCCCACAGGCCGTCGTGGATCATGGCGTCGATCAGCTCGCCGTGGCCCAGGCGGTAGCCCTCGCGGGCCCGGGTGAGCAGGTACGGCGCGCGGCTCATGCTCTCCATCCCGCCGGCGACGATCAGCCCGGCCTCGCCCAGCCGGATCGCCTGGTCGGCCAGCATGACGGCCTTGAGGCCCGATCCGCACACCTTGCTGACCGTGGTGGCACCGACGCCGACGGGGAGCCCGGCGAACAGCGCCGCCTGCCGCGCGGGGTTCTGCCCCAGCCCCGCGCCGATCACGTTGCCCAGGATGACCTCGTCGATCCGCCCCGCCTTGATAGCGGTGCGGCGGAGCATCGCCTCGATGCACGCCGCGCCCAGGCGAGGCGCCGGCACGGTCCCGAGCGCGCCGTTCATGGCCCCCATCGGGGTGCGCACCGCGTCGACGATCCAGGTCCGTGCTTCCACGCTCAGGGCTCCGCATCGGGTCCGGCCGCGGCGGTGGATGCCGGGGCCGCCGGCTTCGATTCCGCCGCGCCCGCGGCAGTCGTCGGGTCGCCCGCGGGCCTGGCCGTCGCGCCCGCCGTCTTCCCGGCCGCGCCCGCCTTGCTCTTGCTTGCCACGGCTGATCCCTTCCGCGACACCGGGCGTCCCGACCGCCGGGTACGCCGGGCCGCGGGAGCGTCGGGCTTACCGCCGTAGTAGTTCTGGTGGTAGTCCTCGGCCCGGTAGAATTTCTTCATCGGCACGAGCTGGGTCACGATCGGGGCGCGATACCTGCCCGATGCCGTCAGCTCCTTGTACGACTTGATCGCGGCCTTGCGCTGGGCCTCGTTGTGGTAGAAGATCACCGAACGGTACTGCGTCCCGACGTCCGGGCCCTGGCGGTTCCACTGCGTCGGGTCATGGCCGTGCCAGAACACCTTGAGCAACTGCTCATAGCTGATGACCGCGGGATCGTATTCGACCTGCACGACCTCGGCGTGGCCGGTCTCTCCCTCGTGGACCAGCTCGTACGACGGGTTGGCCACATTTCCCCCGGAATAGCCCGACACCGCCGACTTCACGCCCGGCAGCCACTCGAACTCGGCCTCGACATGCCAGAAGCAGCCGGCGCCGAAGGTGGCCTTCTCGAGCTTCGGACGCCCCGAGCCGCCGTCCTTGCCGGCCGTTTCCTTCAACTTCTGCTCGGCCGTATCGAACGGGTCCTTCGAGCCCGGGGCCGTGTTCGGCGAGCCGGACGCCGCATCATCGGCCGCCGCGGCCCGATCGCCCGGCGCCTCCGACGCGTCGCCGGTCGTCGCCGCGGCCTGCGCCCGTCGCGGTCGCGCGGCCGATTTGCCCGCCGATTGCGCCAGGACCTCCGTCGACCACGCCGCCAACGCCGCCACCAGACAGGCCGACAGCAACCGCGCGTTCATGGCAAGGGTTCCCCGCGTCCCACCCATCCTCGGGTCGTCGGGCCGCCGGCGTCGTCGCGGCGGCCGGGGGAATGTGTGAGGGTGAGCGTGCAAGAAAAGGCCGAGGACGAAGTCATCACGCAGGCCACCTTTTAACATAGGGCGAGTTCGTCGATGATTCAAGACGCGACGCGTCCGGACGAAGGGATGGTTCCAACCCGACGTCGGTTCCGACGTGCCTCGATCTCGGGCCGCGATCGGTCGAACTCCGATTGCGTTCCCGCCCGACCGGGGGGATAATCCCCCGCGCCATCGCCAGGGACCGGGCGGTCCGGGTCATCCGGGCGGCTCGAACAGAATGGCCTCGCGGCCGTCGCCCGCGGTTTTCCGCGAGCGGGGCCGGGCCGTCGTGCAACATGGGTTCGTCCTCCGTCTCGCAGGGGCCGATGGGCAAAGGGGAGGACGGTATGCGCCCGAGCCGACGCTGGTGGGTCTTCATCCTGGTGAGTATCCCGGCCTGGGCCGGCTGGTGGGTGGCCCATCGTCATCGTCCGCCGTCGGGCGACGGCGAGGCGAATGGCGGCGGCATCACTGCGCCGGGTCTGGTTGACGAGGACTGGCGCACCCGGCGCGATCAAGGCGGGCCGGTGGCCCAGACTCCGACGGCAGTCGTCGCGGATGACGCCCCGCCGCTGGCGCCTCCCGGGCCGTCCGACGAGCCGACGGCCCCCGGTCCGTTCCCGGGCCTCGAGGATCTGTCAGCCCAGGCCGGGCCGCCGCCCGGAGGTTCCGCGGGACTCGACCGTCTTCCGACCGTGGACACGCTGGTCGCGCCGGCGGCCGCCGAGATCGAGGCCGGCCTGCCGGCCGAGGTCCGCCGCGCGGTGCAGGCCCAGCAGGAGGGGCGGCTGGCCGATGCCGAGCGCCACCTCCTGGCCGCGATCAAGGACCCGGCCGCGAATCCGGCCGAGGCCCGCCGGCGGCTCGCCGAGGTCTACTGGCTGGAGGGCCGATTCGACGAGGTCCGCGCACTGGCCGAGGATCTCTGGCGCCGGTACGAGCGCGAGGGTGCCCACCGCGACGCGCAGGAGCTGCTCCAGTTCCACATGACCCTGGCGCTCAATCCGCTGCCCGTCGATCGGATCCGGTCGGCCCTGGACCGCGCCATCGCCCAGGCGCCGCAGGACGACCGCGTCTGGCTGGCGCGGGCCTACCTGGCGCTGCGCGACGGCCGGCTCGTCGAGGCCCGGTCGTGGCTCGACGCCTGCCGCCGCCGCCGGGCCGATGACCCGGTTGTCTGGAAGGCCCGGCTCGAATGGGCGATCGCCGCGGACCGTCCCGACGAGGCGGCCGCGGCGCTGCCGTTCGTCGGCGCCGACGACCTATCCCCGGCGCGGGTGCACGAGCTGCGAGCGTGGTTCGCCTCGCATCGCGGTGATTTGGCGGCCGAGCGCCGGGCGCTCGAGCAGGCCGTCGCGGCCGATCCGGGCTGCCTGACGGCCCTCGAGCGGCTGGCCGAGCTGGCCGTCCGCGAGGCCCGCTCCGATGACGCCGCGCGGCTCCGCCGCCGCAAGGCCGAGCTCGACGAGGCCATGCACCGCTACCGGACGCTCTTTCGTGAGGACGACCCGATCGGCAGCACCGCGAAGCTGGCGCGCCTGGCCGAGTCGCTCGGCCGCCGGTTCGAGGCCGTCGGCCTCTGGTCGATCGTCCGCGACGCTTCGCCCGCCGATACTGATGCCCGCGCGGCCCTTGAACGGCTCGCGCAGGCCGCATCCGAAGGCCCGCCTTCGTCCGCCTCGCGCTCGCTCGCCGATGTCTGCGCCGAGGAAATCTCCCGCCTTGCCGCGTCGACGCGCCCGGCGGCGCCCGCGGCCCAGGCCCGCCGCACGGTGCCGCTGTTCCGCGACGATGCGAAATCGGCCGGGCTGAACTTCGCCTTCGTCAACGGCCAGTCCGAGCGCCGGCAGCTCCCCGAGGCCTCCAGCGGCGGCGCGGCGCTGCTCGACTACGACGGCGACGGCCGGCTCGACGTGTACTTCGTCCAGGGCGGCACGTTCCCGCCGTCGCCCGACCCGGCGGCCCGCGCGAAAATGGGCGATCGCCTGTTCCGCAACCGCGGCGACGGCACCTTCGAGGACGTCACCGGCCGCGCCGGGCTCGCCGCGTTCCCCGGCGGATACGGGCACGGCGTCTCGGTCGGCGATTACGACAACGACGGCCGGCCCGACCTCTTCGTCACCCGCTGGCGATCGTATGCGCTCTATCACAACCGGGGCGACGGGACGTTCGAGGACGCCACCGCCGCGATGGGCCTGGCCGGAGACCGCGACTGGCCCACGTCCTCGGCGTTCGCCGACCTTGATGGCGATGGCGACCTCGACCTGTATGTCTGCCATTACCTCGCCTGGGACGCCGCCAATCCCGAGGTCTGCCGGAGTCCGTCCTCGGGCCGGGTGAATCCGTGCGACCCCCTGCGCTTCACCGCGCGGCCCGATCACCTGTTCCGCAATGACGGGACGAGGTTCGTGGACGTGACGAACGAGGCGGGGATCGTCGACCGCGACGGCCGGGGCCTGGGCGTGGTCGCCGCGGACGTCGACGACGACGGCAAGGTCGACCTGTTCGTCGCCAACGACGGGACGGCCAATTTCCTGTTCCTCAACCGGGGCGGGCTGAAGTTCGAGGAAGCGGGGCACGAGTCGGGTGTTGCCGCGGCGGGCGGCGGCGGCTATCGCGCGGGGATGGGGATCGCGCGCGGCGACCTCGACGGCGACGGTCGGCCCGACCTGGCCGTGACCAACTTCTTCGGCGAGTCGACCACGTTCTACCAGAACCTCGGCGGCGGCCTTTTCACCGATCGCACGGCGGCGGTCGGCCTGGACGCCCCGAGCCGCTATCGCCTGGGCTTCGGCGTGTCGTTCCTCGACGCCGACGACGATGGCCGGCTCGATCTGCTGACGGTCAACGGCCACATCGCCGACTCGCGCCCCGAGATCCCCTATGCGATGCCGGCGCAGCTCATGCTCGGCGGCGCCGGCGGCCGGCTGGTCGATGTCAGCACCGCGGCCGGCGCGCCGTTCCAGGTGCCGCGGCTCGGCCGGGGGCTGGCGGTGGGCGACCTCGACGACGACGGCCGGCTCGACGCGATCGTCGTCAGCCACGAGGGTCCGGCGGCCTACTTCCACAACACGGGACCCGGCGGCCACTCGATCGCGATCCGCCTCGAGGGCACCAGGTCCAACCGCGACGCCGTCGGCACCCGGGTGACGATCCAGGCCGGCGGCCGGAGCCAGCTCGGCGAGCGCTTCGGCGGCGGCAGCTACCAGTCGGCGGGCGACCCCCGGCTGCACTTCGGCCTGGGCGATGCGACGAGGGTCGACGCGATCGAGGTCCGCTGGCCGTCCGGGCTGGTGCAGAAGTTCGGCCCGCTGCCGGCCGATGCGGGGTACGTTATCCGCGAGGGCGACCGGGTGCCGCGTGCCGTTCCTCGGCCGGCGCGGCGAGATCAGGGTCGGCCCGGGCCGCGCTGACACCCGAGGTCCACGAGAACCGGCCTGGGAGGATCGTTACCTCGCGGTCGTCAGCGGCGGTCATTCGGGCGGGTTCCCGGCAGGATGCCGAACCCTGCCCCGGCGAACGCCAGCACGCCCGAGCCGATCCCGAAGGCCGGCAGCCATCGCTGCAAGTCCCTGGTTACGCGCTCTGACGCCTCCACGGCATGGTCGGGGTCGCGGGCCCCGGCGATACCGCCCGCAATCGCTCCGACGACGAAGCAGGTTGCAAGATACAGGAGGAACCACCATCCCAGGCCGAACATCAGCTTGGTGTACCAGGGCACCGCGTTCCGCGACCGGCGCTTCTTTTTCTTCAGCGTGCTGTCGAAGACCTCGCCGCAAAAGCGGCACTTGATCGCGGCGTCCTGGATCTGCTCGCGGCAGACGGGGCATGGCTTCATGGCCGTGGACCCTGTGCGATGAGATGAGGATGAAGAATTGCGCCGGGAGACCCCGCGTGGCCCGGACGCCCGCGCGGGTCGGCGGCATCCACGGCTGATTGTGCGCCTGAAACGATCGATGAGCAAGCGAAAACCGGCGAGGACTTGCTCACGTCACGGCGCAGGCGGACGTCGCCGGTTCCCGGCTCGCCGAGCGGGCGCCGCATGTCGAAGGAATCGGCCCGCGAAACGGGCCGCGCCGCGTCAGCCGGAGGTCGGCGTGACCGGCAGGGATTCGCGGCGGCGGAGGGTCGCGACGTCCAGGATCAGCCCGCGCAGAGCAAAGGGGACGTAGTTCACCAGCGCGATGCCGGTATACGTCACCGGGACATATCGGAACCCGCGGCGGATCATCCAGAAGGCGATCCGCGCGGCCGTGCGGCCGCTCACCAGGCCGGGCCCCATCGCCGAGCGAAACGCCGAGGGGACGATGTGCCTGTAGAGGACGACGCGGTCCTGCATCAGCCGGGCCGCCGCGCGGGCATAGGCCCGCTTCGACCGGGCGTAGGAGCGCAGCTCGTCGATCCCGAAGGCCGGGTGGCATTCGATCTCCGAGCCGACCGCCCAGACCTCGGCCGGGACCTGGCGCCCTCGCGTGTGCTCCTTGAACCGTTCGATCAGGGCCAGGAACGAATGGCAGTTTGCCTCCATCGCGCAGTCGCCCTTCGCCCCGTGCGCCAGCACGAGGATGTCCGCCTGGGCCAGCGTCGCGTCGGCCGCCGAGTAATCGCCATAGGTGAAATCGACGCCGAACTTCAGCGGCGTCACGATCGCGCCGGCGCCCTCCAGGAGCTCCTTCATCGCCGAGCCGAACGAGCCCGAGGCGCCCGTCAGCGCGACGCGCCGGCCCCGGATCTGGCAGGCCGTGCCCATCAGCCGGTCGAACAGGGTGGTGTACGAGCCGAGGTAGCTGTCGGGAAAGACATGGTGCAGGGCGTGGTACGGCGGCGTCACCAGCAGCGTGCCGCGGGCGACCGAGACCCGCTCGGACGGCAGGTGGTACAGGTCCTTGCCGCGCAGGAAGAGCACGCCGATGAACAGCATCGTGAACCCGGCCATCACGAGTCCGACGGCCCGCGGGTCCACGAGGAAGAACGCCAGCGAGCACACGGTCATCTGCGTGAGATATTCGGGGATCACGTGATGGCGCAGGTTCGCCGCGATTGCCTGGTCGTGGTAGCGCAGCCGCCGGTCGAAGAAGACGTGATGAGCCAGGTGGGGCCGCGCCAGCCTCCGCAGCCAGGCCCGGCGCGACTTGAGGCAGGCGTGAAGCGTGAAGTGGATCGCGTCGAACACGAACGTCGCGAGCACGAATAGCACCAGGGCTTGCAGCACCACGAGCGCGAGCGTCACCCACGAGTCGACGGACCAGGCGGGCATTTCACGTTTCCTCGAAGTTTGAGCGCATCCGAAGCGGGCGGAGATCCCTCATCGCCCCGAGCGAGAGCGCCATGCTCGACTCCCCACGCCGGCACGACCGGCCCTCGGCCAGTATCCGTACCCCTCCGTCCGCCGCATCGCGAACGTCCCGGTACGTCTGCGTTTTACCCGAACGCGGATCCGGGCCCAAGCCCGGTTCGCGCGCTTTCCTTCGCGAAATCGCGGAGGGAGCGACCCTCTTGCTGAATGCTCAGCACGTCCGCTTCTGGGTCTGTGGTAGGCCAGGCTTTCCAGCCTGACACTCAAGCTCCGTCAGGCTGGAAAGCCCGATCAGCGTTCATACCGGCGTGATATTCGGATTTCTCTTGAGTTAAACCCGGAAGGAGTGGAGGATAGGGGACTTGAACCCCTGACCTCTTGCATGCCATGCAAGCGCTCTCCCAGCTGAGCTAATCCCCCGACGAACTGGCCCGGGTTGCCGGCCGCGGAATCCCCATCAGAGGAGATAACCTGACCGGCCCTCCAGACCCGTTCGATGATATCGACCGACGGCGAGCAGTGCAATGCCTGGATACCCGACTTTCTCGCCGTGCGTATCGAGGGCGATCGGGTGCGAAAAGTCGGGCAGGCAATTTGCGTGCAGAGGTTTTATCGGGCAGGTTTGCTTCAAATGATTGCAGGTCGCGACATCGGTCGCGAAGAACCCCGCACCGCCTGGACTCCGGAAAAGCGTGGTCGGACCATGGTGAACATCCTCGGCGTCAGCGGCAGCCTGCGTGCGGATTCGTTGAGCCGCAGGGCTCTGGTCCTGGGCCTGGAGTTCGCCCGGGCGCGGGGTGCCGAGATCCGCCTGCTCGACCTGGCTCACGTCGCGTTGCCGATGTTCCAGCCCGACGATCGGCCGTCCGAGGTCGTCCGGTCGGTCGCCGCCGACGTCGCCTGGGCCGGCGCCTTCCTGCTGGCCACCCCCGACTATCACGGCGCGATGTCGGGCGCGATCAAGAACTTCCTCGATTTCCACTGGGACGAGCTGGCCGGCAAGGTCTTCGGCTGCCTGTGTGCCTCGCACGGCGACGGCCAGGGCGCGATGGACCAGATGCACACCGCGGTCCGGCAGTGCCACGGCTGGAGCCTCCCCTACGGGATTGCCGTCCACGACGATGACTTCGACCGGACCGGCGCGCTCAGTAACCCGCGAGCGGCCGCGAGGCTCGAGATGCTCGGCCGTGACGTCGCGGTGTATGGCACGCTCATCCGGGCCCAGTTCCAGGGCGACCTCCGGGACGGCCGGCACGACACCTTCGCCGCGCGATACGCGCCGCGCGCCGCCGGGGGCGACCTCGCACTTCCGGTTCAGCGTCCCGCGTCCTTCCGCCAGGCGCTGCGCAATTCGTAGATCGCCAGCGTGTCCAGGTCGACCGGCTCCCCGGCGACGCGGACCTCGACGCGACGCTCGCCGGGGTCCAGGTTGATCGGCAGGGGGACATACGTCAGCCCGTCGGAGGCGAACACCTCCAGCGCCGTCCGATCGGCGAGGACGATCATCCGCTGCTTGCCCCCGACGAGAGGAGCCGGCGCGGTGACGCCGCCCGCGCGGATCTCGCCCCGCGCCGCGTCGTAGGCGACCTCGACGCCCCGGACCTTCAATGTCAACACGCTCGAGGCGCCCGGCGTGAACTCCGCGCGGACTTCCAGCAGCTCGCCGGCGGCACCGGCGGCCGGGTCGTCGCCGGGCTTGATCTTCCCGGACGCCTTCGCGATCGTGCGGGCCCGCAGGGCGTCCAGCTCGCCGACCGGCTGCCAGGTGAGTCGCGGGCCGTCGGGCGTCGAGCGCAGGCCGAGCTGGAGCGGCAGCGACATCGCCTGGTTGAACGGCATGCCGGGTGTATTCGTCTGGAGCCAGCCGATCTGCACGACGCGCCCCCGCGGGTCCCGGCTGAAGGTCTGCGCCGCGTAGAACCCCCGCCCGCGGTGGCCGGCGAGCTTCGGAGTCTCGGGACGGAACTGCTCGCCGTCGAACGAGCCCACCATGTACTCGCTGCTGGCCGCCGTCAGCACCCATTTGTGCCGGCCGGGGTCGCCGTCCAGGGGGAGCGCGAACAGGTCCGGGCACTCAAAGAAGTCGCCGATCCGGCTGCGGTAGGTCCAGCTCTTCAGGTCGGGCGACGTGTAGAAGTTGATCCACCGCTTGCCTTCCGACTCGTCGTACACGGCCATGACCCACCGCCGCGTCGGCTCGTGCCAGAGCAATCGCGGGTCGCGGCCCTGATGCTTGATGACCGGGTTGCCGTCGAACTCGGTCCAGGTCCGGCCGCGGTCGTTCGAATGGACGATGCACTCGCCCCGCCCGGTGCTCGTATAGGCGGCGACCAGCAGCTCGTTGTTGCCCTGCTTCCACCCCGACGTATTGGAGGGATCGGCGACCGCGCTGCCCGAAAAGGCCCAGTCGCCGAACCGCCGCGGGTACAGGGCGATCGGCAGCTCGCGCCAGTGCACCAGGTCCGGGCTGACCGCGTGCCCCCAGTGCATGTTGCCCCACGCCCAGCCATAGGGATTGTACTGGAAGTACAGGTGATACTCGCCGCCGGCGTGGACCAGGCCGTTCGGGTCGTTGTTCCAGCCGCACCGGGGCGAGAAATGGAACTGGGCCCGCAGGGGCTCGCGGTAGACCGTGTCGGTGTCGCGAAGCTCGTCGGCCTGGACCACGGTCCGCAGCGCCGGGGAATCCTCGGGCAGGCGGTCGACTCGCAGGACGGCCTTCTTCCCCTTCCAGTCGCCGATGTCGAGATGGGCCCACCAGCCGGGCTGTTCGGACAGCTCGATCTCGAACTCGCGGACGGTCCGGCCGTCGACGATCACGGCCATCCGGCGCTTCGGTGCTCCCGTCTTCACGGGGAGGAGCAGGTAGCGGCGTTCCAGGGTGAGCTCGCGGGCGACGTCGTGGAGCGTGCCGGGCCGCTTCTGGTCGGTCAGTACGATCTGGTCGACGTTGACATGGCCCCAGCCGCCCGTCGCGTGGTCGACGACCTGGAGTCGGGCGGTCTTGCCCGCGAGGTCCCGGACGTCCCATCCGGCCGGTTCGAGGCGCTCGCTGCCGCCGGGGTCGGTGTTCGGGCCGGCGGCCGTGCGGACGACCTGCCCGTCGACGATCAGGTTGAGGCAGGTCTCGCCCCGCCAGCCGCCGCCGCCGATCAGGAAGCCGATCGACTTCCGGTTGATGGAGAACGGCGGGGATGTCAGCGTGCCGGTCGAGCCGTCGCCGCCGTGGAACGAGTTGACGAGCCCGCGGCCGAGGAAGCCCTCGACGGCCATCTGGCCGGGCAGCGTGCCATGGGCAGGCGTGCGGCCGAAGGCGGTGCCCTCGACGGTCCAGCCGCCGTAGTCATCCCCCTCGAAGTCGGCGATCACGACGTCGGGGGACTGCGCCCGGGCGGCGTGCAGCCCCGCGCCGAGCGAGACGAGGAGAAGCAGTCGGACGATCCGCATCATCGCGCACCGGGATCCCATCAAGGAGGTCAGGCTTCAGCCTGACGTCTTCCGGTTTGGTCAGGCTTCCATCCGGGGTTCGATTCTCGTCAGGCTAAAGCCTGACCTGCTTTTTTTCCACCTCTCCGGCCTGGGAAATCGAAGCGCGCGGGTCGGCTCGACCGGCCCGCGCTTGCTCGCAAACCCACGACGATCGCCCGGCCCTCACTTCTTCTTGCCGCCATTGCGCCGGGGCTTCTCCGGGGGCAGGACCGCCTTGGCGACTCCGGAGACCGCGCCGACGGCCGCGCCGGAGGCCAGCTCGCCGAGGACGTCCTTCGTGCCGGGGCCGCCGGCCTGAGCCGGCGAGGCGGCAAGCGTCCTGGCGGACCCGGCCGTCACGGCGGTCGGCTCTCCCGCGACGGCCGCGGCCGCGCCGGTGACGGCTCCGACGACCGCGCCGGCGACCACGGTATCGAGGACCTCGCCGGTCTTCTCGATCAGGCTCTTCGTGGCCGACTTGCCCCGGGCCTTCGGCCGGGCCGAGGTCTTGCTCTTGCCGGATCCGCCGGCCTTGCCTTTCCCCTTCGCCGCGGAAGAGGACGCGGACATGCCGGACTTCCGCGCAGTGATCGAGGGGGAACGCGTCGGGTTGGTCGAGCTGGCCGAGGACTTGCCCCCGGTCGCCGCCTTGACCCTGGTCGCGGCCTTCACCTTCACCTTGGGGGCCGAGGCGGTATTCTTGCTCGCCCCGCCCGAGGACCCCGCCCGCGCGGAGGCCGGTGCGCCGCTCCTGGAGGTGGACGTCGGCTTGGTGGACTTCGACTTGCCGCCATGAGCGGCGGACGATCGGCCTGCGGACTTCTTCTTCGCGGTCGCCATGGGTGTCTCCGTGTCGGGATCGAGAGGTGAAAGGTGGGGATGGAACAGATGATGCTTGAGCGCTTCGAGGTGGCCGGCCAGCCGGTCGCGGGTCGCGGCGATCGCGGCGCGGAGCTCCGACAGGCGGAGGTCCCGCTCGCCGGGGATTGTGATCTCGCCGTCGCGCTTGCCGCTCAGCCCGGGTCGTCCGGCCCGGCGATCTGGTCCTTGAGCCATGAGATGTCCTCGCGAAGGGCGGCGATCGTCTCGCGGGGCACGATCCGGACGCCCGCCGCGCGCCGGACGCCCGAGGCGGCCAGGCCGTATCCGGCCGCCGCCATCGCGCCGCCGACGAGGCCGTAGCAGCCCCAGAGCGGGAGGCGGGTCGCTCGGTTCAGGCCGTGGACGACCATCAGGGCCCCGAACATCCCGCCGACCGCGGCCAGGCCGATGCCGGCCCCGAGCGCGGCCGCCGCGGCCGGCGCCGGCCCGAGCCCCTCGCGGAGCTCGGCGCGAACGAGCTCCGCGTGCTGGCGGGCGAGCCGCCCAGCGTCGTCGGCGATCGCGCGGACCAGGCCCGACATCTCGCGCAGCTCTCGCCCGGCCCGGTCGCGCGCCATGATTCGTCTCCCGCGAGCCCCGCCCGCCCGCACCCGTCAGGACGCGGTCGAGGCCGGCCCGTCCCACGACAGCCGGCGATCAGCGGGACTTCGCCCGGGCCCCCGAGGACTTCGCCCCCGAGGACTTCGCCGAGGTCGACTTCGCCGAGGTCGACTTCGCACTGGGCGCGGCCTCCCTGGTCGACGCCGCCTTGGCCTTCGGCTTCGCGGCGCCGGGGGCCGCCGAGCGGTCCGAGCCCGCCTTCGCCGAGGTCCTGGCCTTGGGCTTTGTCTTGGCCTTCGCCTTCACCTTCACCTTTGGCCGCGCGGCTCCGGCGGTCGACTTGCCGGTCATTGTCTCCTTCACGGCCTCGAACGCGCTGGCCCCGGCCCGGGCGACTGCCTCGGCCCCCTCGACGACTGTCTCGCCGATCGAGCGAAGCACGCCGCCGGCGCCGCGCCCCGCGGCCGCCACGCCCTTCTTCGCCCGCTTGGCCGCCGGCCCGGCGGCATCCGACGCTGCCTTGCCGGCCCGGCCCAGCGTGCCCTTGCTGCTTTTCTTGCCCTGAGTCATGAGGAACCTCTCGCGTTAGAGACTCGGTGTCGATCGCCTTCCACCCGGTGATCCATCTCGCACCGTTCGGCCTGCCGCCGGCTCGACTCCGTCCCTCATCGGCGATTCCATTCCGGACTGTTGGCAATTCTCATGCCGTCACATCAGCGTCGCCGTCATCGAGGGCCGCGACCCGCCGGGTGCGGCTCCCATCGAATATGCTATCGCATCTTGATAACATTGCATGAGAACCGAACGACTCTGGGATGCGCCTCGCCCCGCGGGCCGGGCGAAACGGCCCGCCGCGAGCGGTCGCCCCGCCCGATTCCCGGCGGCTGCGACCGCGCGATGGCCGCGCCTCCCCGGCCGTTCGTTCCACGAACTGTACCACACCGCGCGTGGAAAGGCGCGTGGTTCCGCGCGCGATCGCGCAATTCGTCGCGCCCCGGATGCGCAGCGGCCTGCGCGGGGCGACGGGCCCGCGTCGCCCGGCGCTCCGAGCCGGCCTCGAGGTCCGCCCGGATCGCACTGGCCCGGCGGTGCCGGATCTGCGAAACTTGATCCCACGGTGCGGAGGGTCGTGAGGGGGCGTGCGGTGAACGCGCAGAAGCTCGTTGCGATGAGTCAGGCGAGGTGGCCGATCCGTTACGGCGTCGCGATCGCGATCGCCGCAGCGACGATCGCGCTGCTGTTCCAGCCGAGGTTCAGCGGCCTGGGCCACGTCCTCTATCTCGCGGTCCTGGTGATCGCCTGGCTCGGTGGCCTGGGGCCCGGCCTGCTCTCGGTCGGCCTCTTCTCCGCCGCGGCGATTTACGGGATGACGCTGAATGGCGTCCCCGTGACGCGCGGGCGGATCATCGCACTTCTGCTATTCGCGGCCGGCGCGGCGACGATCCCCGTCCTCGTCGGGGCGCTGCAATCGGCGATCCGCCGGATCGAGTCCGGCCGCCGCTGGCTCTCGGCGGTCGTCTCGAGCATCGGCGACGCGGTGATCGCGACCGACGACGGCGGGCGCGTGCTGTTCATGAATCCCGTGGCCGAGGCGCTCTGCGGCTGGCGCGCGTCGGAGGCCGCCGGCCAGCCGCTCGCCGAGGTCTTCCGGATCGTCAACGAGCACACCCGCGCCGCGGTCGAGAGCCCCGCCGACCGCGTGCTGGCCGAGGGGACGGTCGTGGGCCTCGCCAACCACACGATCCTCATCGCTCGCGACGGCACCGAGCGGCCGATCGACGACAGCGGCGCGCCGATCCGGGGCGTCGACGGGCGGGTCGCCGGCGTGGTCCTGGTCTTCCGCGACGTCACCGATCGCCACGAGGCCGAGGCCCGCCTCGCCGAGGAGGGCCGACGCAAGGACGAGTTCCTGGCGATGCTGGCCCACGAGCTGCGCAACCCCCTGGCCGCGATCGCCAACGCCGTCCAGCTCATGCTCCACCCCGAGGTGGGCGACTCGGAGGCCTGGTGCCGCGAGGTCATCGACCGCCAGGCCCGGCAGCTCACCCGCCTGGTCGACGACCTGCTCGACGTCTCGCGGATCAGTCGCGGCAAGATCCAGCTCCGGCCGCAGCGCGTCGACCTGGCGGCGATCGTCCGGTCGGCCGCCCTGGTCGTCCGACCGCTCGTCGACGAGCGCCGGCACGAGCTGCGACTGGCGATCGACCCCGACTCGATCGAGGTCCACGCCGATCCCGTCCGCCTCGAGCAGGTCGTGGTCAACCTGCTGAACAACGCGGCCAAGTACACCGAGCCGGGCGGCCGGATCTCGGTCGAGGCCAGCGTTGACGGCGTCCATGCGATCCTCCGCGTCGCCGACACGGGGATCGGGATCATGCCCGAGCTCCTGCCGCGCGTCTTCGAGCTGTTCACCCAGGGGGACCGCGCGCTGGCCCGGTCCCAGGGTGGCCTGGGCATCGGCCTGAGCATGGTCCAGAAGCTCGTCGAGCTGCACGGCGGTCGGGTCGAGGTCCACAGCGACGGGCCCGGACACGGCTCCGTCTTCACCGTCCGTCTCCCCGCGACGCCGGCACCCGCATCCGTCCGCGGGCTCGACGGAATGGCCGGCGCAGCGTCGCCCGTCGAGTCGCTCTGATCCGGCGCCGCGCCGACACGCGCGTTCGCTCACGCCTGCGGCGTCATCGCGCTCTCGATTGCCTGGGCCAGCTCCTCGGGCCGCTGGCTCCCGATCACCAGGATCGACCCGTCCGCCAGCTCCAGCCGCACGCCCCGATTGCCCCGGGCGATCAGCGCGCGGTCGCCGTCGCGGCCCGACCGCACGCCCCAGAAGCCGTAATCCGCGATTGGGCGGAAGGCCGCCTGCGCCACGCGCCGGACCTCGCCGATCGGCACCACCCGCCGGTAGATCGGCACCCAGCCGAACCAGACGCGAACGTCGGTCGGCGTCACCTCAGTGGTCATCCGCAGCACGAACAGCGCCACGAACAGCAAGAGGCCGATGCCGATGACCAGTCCCAGCAGGAGATCGGTCGACCAGGCGGCCGCGTCCTTCAGGAGGACGATCGCCGTGAGCGCCTCGGCCGACGCGATCATCGCGTAGATCCGCCAGTCGAAATACTGCTCCTCGTGGAACAGCGCCGTCGCGGGTCGGAGGGTCGCCACCGAGGACACGCTCATGGTCCTCCTTCGCGATCGGCATCCGCACCGGCCTGGCCCTGGCCGGCCGGCGTGCCGGGAGTATCGCGGCGGCCCAGCACGCGGGACATCGCCTGCCGCCCCATGTCGGCCACCCGGTCCGCCGGGATCCGCCACAGGTGCGGGTTGAGCAGCTCGAGCGACACGGGCCCGTCGTAGCCGATCGCCTCGAGCCGGTCGAGGATCGCGAGGAGCGGGATCTCGCCGTCGCCGGGCAGGATCCGGTCGGCATCGCCGGCCAGCTCGCGGGCCACACCGGTGAGGTCGCAGACCTGCACCCAGGCGATCAGCTCGGCCGGCAGCCCGTCGAGGTCCTCCAGCTTGCTCGGCCCCGTCTGGAAGTGGAACGCGTCCAGGCAGACCCCCGCATTCGGGCTGCCGCACTGCGCGACCATCGCGACGGCCGTCTCCAGGCACGCGCAGATCGGCGAGGTCTTCTGGAACTCCAGCGCGATCCGCACGCCCATCGAGCCGGCCAGCTCGGCCGCCTCGCCCAGCGCGACGGCCGCACGCGCCAGGTCATCCGCCCCGGGCGTCCAGGAGGTTCCCCCGCCCGGCGCGGCGTCGGCCGCGAGGATCAGCGTCGGGGTCTTCAGCTCGGCCAGCAGGTCCAGCCGGCGGCGGAAATGGTCCCAGTGGATCGGACGCCCGGCGTCCCTCGATAGCAAGAGACCGCCCTGGCCGGCCGCCGCGACCGGCACGATCCCGGACGACTCGAACAGCCCGGCCGCCTCGGCGACCGTGCGGCCCTCCAGGAACGTCTCCAGCTTCGTCAGCCAGAGCTCGACGGCCGACCAGCCCCCGTTCCGGTACGCCGAGGCGTCCGCCTCGAACGGGTTCATCAGGGTGCTCACCTGGCTGATGCAGGCTCTCATGGTTCGTGCCCGGGCCCCCGCAGTTCGATCGCGCCGTCCACTCTCGGATGTGAATTTGTAGGGTGGGTGGAATCCACCATTTGCCATGACTCGACCGCGTAGCTTCCACCTACCCTGCAACCGTCGAATCGTTGTCGGGGCCCGTCAGGACGCCTCCGGCACCGACCCGCCTTGCAGCAGGTCGTCGAGCGCCCGCGCTGCCCCCTCGCCCGGCACGCGCCATTGCCGGCAGGTGTCGCGGTCGCGGAACGTCACGCTGCCGTCGGCCAGCGTCTGGCTGTCCACCGTGATGCAGAACGGCGTCCCCGCCTCGTCCTGCCGGCGATACCGACGGCCGATCGCGCCCTTCTCATCGTAGAAGACGTTGAACTTGCGCTTCAGCTCGCGATAGATCGCCTCGGCCTTCTCGGGCATCCCGTCGCGCTTCACCAGCGGGAACACGGCGGCCTTCACCGGCGCGAGCCTCGGGTGGAACTTCAGCACCGTCCGCGACTCGCCGCCGACCTCGTCCTCGGTGTACGCCTCGCACAAAAACGCCAGCGTCGCGCGGTCGGCGCCCGCCGAGGGCTCGACCACATGCGGCACGAACCGCTCCTTCCGCTCCTCGTCGAAGTAGCTCAGGTCCTTGCCGCTGTGCTGGATGTGCTGCTTCAGGTCGTAATCGCCCCGGTGCGCGATCCCCTCCAGCTCGCTCGTACCGAACGGGAAGGCATACTCGATGTCGGCCGTCGCCTTCGAGTAGAACGCCAGCTCCTCCGCGTCGTGGTCGCGCAGCCGCAGGCGGTCCGATTGCAGGCCGTGGTCGACGTACCACCGGAACCTCGCGTTCCGCCAGTAGGCGTACCACTCCTGCGACTCGTCCGGCCGGCAGAAGAACTCGATCTCCATCTGCTCGAACTCGCGCGAGCGGAACGTGAAGTTCCTCGGGTTGATCTCGTTGCGGAAGCTCTTGCCGATCTGCGCGATGCCGAAAGGCAGCTTCACCCGCCCCGTGTCGACCACGTTCTTGAAGTTGGCGAAGATCCCCTGCGCCGTCTCGGGCCGCAGGTAGGCGACGTTCGACTCGCTCTCCAGCGCGCCGACGAACGTCTTGAACATCAGGTTGAACGAGCGCGGCTCCGTCAGCGTCCCGCGCTCGTCGGTCGCCGGGCCGACGACCTTCTCGCGGTCCTCGGCCGAGAGCTGGAGATACGGGATCACGGACGGCGGATCGGTCGGCTCGCCGAACTTCTTCGCCAGCTTCGCCGCGCGCTTCTCGACGGCCTCCGCGGCCTCCTCGGGGCTGCCGCCCAGCCCGGCGAGCCACGCCTCGGTCGGCTCCCCCTTCTGGTTCGCGCGGGGGAACACGTACGCGAAGACATACATCTGGTCGGCGCGATAGCGCTCCTTGGTCGCGCGGCAATCGACCATCGGGTCCGAGAACCCGCCGACGTGCCCCGATGCCTCCCACACCCTCGGGTTCATGATGATCGAGCAATCCAGCCCGACCATGTCGTCGCGCGAGCGGACATTATCGGTCCACCAGGCGTCCTTGATGTTCCGCTTCAGCTCGACGCCCAGCGGACCATAGTCCCAGAACCCGTTGATGCCGCCGTACACCTCGCTCGACGGGAAGATGAACCCCCGGCGCTTGCAGAGCGAGACCAGCTTGTCCATGTCGTCCAGCATGTCGTCACCTTTCCGGGACTCAAACCTTCACGATCCGCAGCGGGTCGCGCGCCAGCTCGGCGATGATGGGGAAGCGGTCGACCTCGCCCGCTACCTGAATGTCCGGCTCCAGGCCGATGCGGGTCACGTTCTGCCCGCCGCGGCCCATTTGCAGCAGTTTCCAGAAGGGGCGATGTTCGAGGGATCGCTCCGACTCCAGCCACTGCGACAGCGTGATGAGCGCCTCGTCGTTGCCGATCCGCGAGCCCTCGGGATATCCGGGCACCTTCGTATCGGCGAGCCTCGCCACCAGCGCCCCCGCCAGCAGCGAGTCCTCCAGGCTGATGAAGCCCTCCGTGCCCGAGCAGACGATGTGGATCGGGTGCCCGTGATCCTTCTTGAGGAACTGCACGGCCAGTTCCTCGGCGGTCGCGGTCAGGTTGGCGAAGCCGGCGATATAGACCCGCTCGGCCTCAAGTGCCGCCAGGATTGCCCGGGTGCCGTTCGTGGTCGTCATCACCAGGGTCTTCCCCTCGCAGACCTCGGGCGTGTAGTCGCCCGGCGAGTTGCCCAGGTCGAAGCCCTCGATCGGCAGCCCGCCGCGCTCCCCTCCCAGGATGGCCGTCCCCTTCGGCAAGCCGGCCGCCGCGGCCTTCGCCTCGTCGATCTCGCCGCAGGGGATCACGGCCTCGCAGCCACTGGCCAGGGCGTGGACCATCACCGTCGTCGCGCGCAGCACGTCCACGACCACCGCCACGCCGCCCGCCAGGCTCCCCGGCGGGATCAGGGACGGCAGCAGGTGCACATGGACCTTCGGACGGTCGGCCG
>DAIDHB010000365.1 GCA_027452145.1 Planctomycetales bacterium | reverse complement strand
ACGACCTCCGAAAAAAGGACGAACGAACCCAACGGCCACGCCTCGTGGTCGGCCGCGGCGCGGTTGTTCCTCGGTCTGATGGTGGTGCTCGTGATGGGTCTTTTGCTCCGCCCGGTGCCGGCGCGGGCGGGCGGACTGCGTACTCAAAGCCTGTCGCGGCAAGTTGTTGGGGCATTTGTGGACGAACGAACCCAACGGCCCGGCGCGGATCGCGAGCTGGCGCCCGACGCTGCCCTGAACGCCTGTCGCGAAGGGAAGCTGGGTTGTGCAGGGCGGTTGAAACCCACCATCCGTCGGGACCTTCCCTCGGTGGGTTTCGCCCACCTTGCAACCGGCCGAACTGCCTTTCGAGCAGGCTATTGAGTCGTGCTGGCGGAGCCCGACGAATCCGCCCGGTTCGCCGCCACGAGCCGCCGGCCCATTGCGCGGAGTGTCCGGGGCGCACAGGCGATGCCCGGTCTGTCGCCGTGGGACTTTCCGGTCGCTTTCCGCGCCTTGTAGGCTCCCGCGCGAGCGCGAGAGGGATTTCCGATGCAGTCCACGCCGGTGAACGTCCAGATCTGTACGCCCCCGCGCGAGCGCGAGAGGGATTCCCGGCGAGTGTGGCGGTGGGCGGCGAATGGCCGGGCCCGATGAGTCGCGGCGGGCTCCGTGGGTAAATCACGGGAGGCGTGGAGGAGGGCGATTGTGTGGGGGGATCGAGCCCGGACCGTTTCCGGCGTCCATGATCGGGGGTATGCTGGTGAGAACCCCATTGATCGGAGTGGAGGATCGCCGGTCCATGTCAGCCGTCGTTTCGTGCGAGTGCGGCGCCCGGGTGCGAATGCCCGAGGGGGCCGTCGGGGTGGCCGTCCGCTGCCCGCGGTGCAAGAGTCCGCTCGGGGTGTCGGCCCCGGCCGTTTCGGCGCCGTCGTCGTCGCCGATCGTGGCGACTCCGCTCTCGACCGCCGAGTCCGAGGGCGCGACCTGCCCGATCTGCCAGACGGCCGTCGCGCCGGGCGAGCCGGTGATGGTCTGCCCGCTTTGCGAGCAGGTGCATCATCGCGAGTGCTGGACGGACGTTGGCGGGTGCGCGACGTATGGCTGCGAGAATGCGCCGAAGGCCGAGAAGGCCGCGGTCGATACGCCGCTGTCCGCCTGGGGCGACACCAAGAAGTGCCCGGCGTGCGGCGAGACGATCAAGGCGATCGCCCTGAGGTGCCGATATTGCGGGACGGACTTCGACACGGTCGACCCGCTGAGTCTCAAGGACCTGCATCGCCGGGCCGCCCGCGAGGAGCGGCTCCAGTCGACCCGGACGGCCGTCACGACCCTGTTCATCCTCAGCATCCTGGGATGCCCGGCGCCGGTGGTGGTGCTGATTGCCACGCCTTTCGTGCTGCTCAAGCGAGCGACGATCGCCCGGGCCGGCCCGGCCTACCTGGTCATGGGGTATTCCGCGATCGGGATCTCGGCCTTATATTCGATAATCATGGTGGGATTCCTGCTGTTCGCGCGGTGAGAGTCTGCCCGAGGAGGCTCGGAGGTCATCAGGTAAGGCGGGCATCGCCGACCGATCGGAAGCCTCGGCCCGCAGTTCATCTGGTCGGGTGGGCATTGCCAGTCCGACCCGGGCTGATGGCGAGCGAGGACGGGGCCCGGCGAATCGGGACGAGCCGCGAAGAAACCAGACGAGACGCGATCGAGCGGAGGGAGGGGCCCGTGGTCGGGTCGGACGGGAGACCGCAGACCGCCTCGGTGCGCGAGGCGGGCGTGGGATGCCCCCACTGTGCCGTCGACATCGCGGCGGGCGACGCGGTGGTCGTCTGCCGGGCGTGCGGGACGGTGCACCACCAGGGCTGCTGGGAGGCCGGGGGCGGCTGCGGCTCGTACAACTGCGCCCCGGCCCGGCGGCCGGGGCTCTCGCAGGACCACGTCGGCCCGGTCCTCCAGATCACGGCGGCCGAGATCGACCGCGCGATCCCGATGGCCGGGGCCGGGCTTCCGCATCGGATGGCGGGCGGAACGGGTGTCGGCGCCGGCGCCGGCGCGATCGCGATCGGCCCCGACGGTCGGCTGCGCCATCGGTCCGGCCTGCGGCCGGGCAAGGTGCTGACCAGCCGGCTGGCGATCGCCTCGTTCATTTGCGGGCTGCTGGCGATCCCGATGATCGGCATCCCCGCGCTGCCGGGGATCTTCCTGGGCCTCCTGGCGGTGGGCAGCGTCCGCTCCGGGAAGCGCCGGGGGATGGGACTGGCGATCGCCGGGATGATGGTGGGCCTGGTCACGCTGGCCGGCTGGGGCTTCCTGATCGCGACATTCTGGGGCGGGATCGTACGGGTGCGGCTGAACACCGAGCAGCCGCCGGACCTGGCGAGCATCCGTGAGCTCGACCCGCCGCTCCAGCGGGCGATGCGGGCGAATGTCCTCATCGAGCGGGCGCACGGCTGGTCGTTCCTCGGCGGCAAGGGGATCGGCTCGGGCGTGATCCTGCGGATCGACGCGGGCGAGGCGCTGTTCGTCACGAATCGCCACGTCGTCGACGACGGCCACGCGTCCGACTACGACGGCGGCGCCGAGCGGCTGGCGAAGCTCGGCACGGTGACGGTCCACATCCTCGGCCAGCCCCCGACCGAGGGCCGGGTCGTCTGGATGGCGCCCGGGCATATCGACCTGGCGCTGGTGCGGGTGCCGTGCTCGAGCGCCTCGATGGCGCAGGCCGCGCCCTGGCAGCGGGGGCGGCCAATGCGGGTGGGCGAGACGGTGTTCGCGATCGGCAATCCGCACGACCTGGGCTGGACCCACACCCAGGGCGTGATTTCGCAGTTCCGCAACATGGTCTTCGACGCGAGGCGGGTCAAGGTCATCCAGACGCAGGCGTCGATCAACCCGGGCAACAGCGGCGGCGGTCTTTACGACACCGACGGCTATTGCCTGGGGATCAACACGTGGACGCACGACAAGAGCGTCTCCGAGGGGATCGGCTTCGCCATCACGCTCGACACGCTGGCCGAGCTGGCGCCGCCCCCGCTCGCTGGCATGCCCACGCAGACGGCCGGCCCCGGCGGCCCCCAGGCGAGCGCGAGCCCCAGCCCGGCGGCCCTGACGAAACCGGGTTCCCCCACCCAGCATCGCTAGAGTGCCCCGACGAGATGGGACCGGCTCCGCCTTCGATGGGCCTGTCCCGTCGCGTCGGGCCCGGGACAGCCCGACGCGAACGATCCACCACTCGACACGAACCGGCGCCGGCCGGGAGGATCGCACAGACGATGAGCACGGTGCGGCTGAGGCGGCTCCAGGCCGACTACGAGAAGATGCAGGACTATGTCAACCGGCACCCTCGGCTGCAACTGATCCAGGCCGAGGGGACGCCGCCGGAGCGTTATCAGCTCGAGTACCGCATCCGGAGCCTGCGGCAGACCGACGACGACCTGGCGATGGTCAAGAGCCACATGGTCGAGATCGCGCTGCCGCTGAGCTATCCGAGGATGCCGCCGCAGTGCCGGATGCTCACGCCGATCTTCCACCCGAACATCGCGCCGCATGCGATCTGCATCGGCGACCACTGGAGCCCGGGCGAGCCCCTGTGGTCGATCGTGGCGCGGATCGGCGAGATGATCGCGTACCAGAGCTACAACACCAAGAGCCCTCTGAATGGCGAGGCGGCGCGGTGGGTCGACCAGCACCTCGACGAGCTGCCGCTGGACCCGGTGAGCATGATGCCGGACGACCCCGGCGCGCCGGCCGTTGCCGCGGCGATGGCAACGGCCCCGGGGCCGTCGTCGGCGCCCTCCTGGGCGATGCCGCCCGCTCCGCCGCCGGTCATGCCCGGTCGCGAGCCGCCTCCGTCCCTGCCGTCGTCGGCGATGCCGGCGGCCTCGCCCGCGGCCGGGGCCGAGGAGCGTCGTTTCGCCTGCCCGAGCTGCGGCGCGATCGCCCGCTGGCGGCCCGAGGTCGCCGGCAAGCAGTTGCGCTGCCCGCGGTGCAAGACCGTGTTCCGCTGCCCCCTCTGAACCGAGCCCCACGATGCCCGCCGATCGACCGACAGCCGAGGTGGAAGGGTCTCCGGCCGCGGGCCCGGCCGATCCGCCATGCGCGTCGAGACCCCCGGCAGCGTGGCACGGTCCCGTCTGGCCCGAGGACGACGACGACGGCTCGCCGGCGGCAGGGGCGGAGGCGAGACCGGGCGGGACGGCCCGGCACCATCCCGGCGCGCCGCGGGCCGAGGTGCATCGGCATCGCGAGGTCCTCGTCGCGAGTTGCCTGGCGATCGCGGCGGCCTTCGCGATGGTCGAGGTCCCCGGCGGGCGTGTCGCCTTTCGTGGGTTCACGAGCTACCCGCTACCCCATGCCTGCGCCTCGCGAGCGATCCTCGGCTGGAGGTGTCCGGGGTGCGGCCTGACGCGGTCGGTCCTCCACCTGGCGCGGGGGGACTGGCGGTCTTCGTGGCACTCGCACCGGCTGGGGATGCTGATGGCCGCGGCGATCGTGGCGCAGGTCCCTTACCGGGTGCTGGCGCTCCGCCGTTCGGACCGGCCGCCGATCCCGGCCGGCTGGATGAATGCCGCGGGGCTGGCGCTGATCGCGCTGCTGCTGCTGAACTGGCTGGCGGAGGTTGTGACGGCGCGCGTCGGGTCGGTATAGTGTCGGCACGATCCCCGGCCCCGACCGGGCACGGTGCCCGCGACGCAGGGCGGCCGGCCGGGGACAGACCAGGGTGGTGGAGCTGGGAGGACCGGGCGGATGTCCGAGGCGACGACCACGATCGAGGTCAACCCGCTGCGCGAGGCGCTGCCGCGGACGCGCGTCCCCGAGCCGTGCACGATCGTGCTATTCGGCGCGACGGGGGACCTGGCCCACCGCAAGCTGGTGCCGGCGCTGTTCCGCCTGGCGCAGGGGGGCAACCTGCCGTCGGAATGCGCCATCGTCGGCTTCGCCCGCCGCGACTGGACTGACGACGCCCTGCGCTCCGAGTACCAGAAGAGCCTGGCGAAGGAGGTCGGCGGTCCCGATTTCAACGAGCTCTGGGCCCAGTTCGCCAGCCGGCTGTTCTTCGCGTCGGGGACGTTCGACGACCCGCAGGCGTATCTCAACCTGCGGCAGACGCTCGAGGCCCTCGACCGCAGCCATGGCACCCGCGGCAACCGGGTGTTCTACCTGGCCGTGGCCCCGGAGTTCTTCGCCACGATCATCGAGCACCTGGGCGCCGCCGATCTGATCTATCCCTGGCAGCAGGAGCATCCCTGGAGCCGGGTCGTCATCGAGAAGCCGTTCGGCCACGACCTCGAGAGCGCCAGGGCGCTCAACCTGGAGGTCTCGCACGTCCTCGACGAGAGCCAGGTCTACCGGATCGACCACTACCTGGGCAAGGAGACGGTGCAGAACATCCTGGCCCTGCGGTTTGGTAACACGATCTTCGAGCCGCTGTGGGACCGGCGCTATGTTCACTCGGTGCAGGTGACGGTGGCCGAGGAGGTCGGGATGGCCGGCGGCCGTGGCGCGTACTACGACACGGCCGGCACGATCCGCGACATGGTCCAGAACCACATGATGCAGTTGCTGTCGCTCGTCGCGATGGAGCCGCCGGTGGACCTGTCGGCCGACGCGGTGCGGAACGAGAAGGTCAAGGTGCTCCAGGCCCTGCCGCGCTGGACGCCGGAGGACGTCGCCCGCAACGTGGTGCGGGCCCAGTACACCGCCGGCTCGATCCACGGCGCCGAGGTCCCGGGCTACCGCCAGGAGAAGGGGGTGGCACCCGAGTCGCGCACGGATAGCTACGTGGCAATCCGGCTGGAGCTGAACAACTGGCGGTGGGCGGGCGTGCCGTTCTTCCTCCGCACGGGCAAGCGGCTGCCGAAGCGCGCGACCGAGATCGCGCTCCAGTTCCGCCGGCCGCCGACGGAGCTCTTCGACCCCGAGTCCGACGGCCAGCCGGGGACCAATCAACTGGTGCTGCGGATCCAGCCCAACGAGGGAGCGAGCCTGAGCTTCGAGGCCAAGATCCCCGGCTCGAGGCGGCGGCTCCAGGAGGTGCGGATGGACTTCCGCTACGGCACCGCGTTCGCCGTGCCGCCGCCGGAGGCGTACGAGCGGCTGTTGCTCGACGTCATGCTGGGCGACCAGTCGCTATTCACCCGCACCGACGAGGTCCAGAGCGCCTGGCGGTTCATCACGTCGATCCTCGACGCCTGGAACCGCCCAGGCGCCGCGCCGCCGGTCGAGTACCCCGCCGGGAGCTGGGGCCCGCACGAGGCCGACGCCCTGATCGCCCGCGACGGCGGGCGCTGGCGGAGGCTTTGAGGATCGGGATTCGAAGACACTCACGCAAGAACATGAGCCTATTCGGAGTGCCGGGCGTCTCACGCGGCGTCTGTGGATTGAGCGAGCTCGAGCTCGCGGAGGACTCGCAGCGCCGCGCGGCGGCGAAGGGCCTGGCGGATCGGCTTGACCGGCCAGAGGAGCATCCAGGCCCCGAGGATCGCGCCCTTCCAGGTCAGCCGGTACTGGCCGCGGCTTTCATCCAGGTAGTAGTGTCCCGCCTCGACCATTTCGGCGAGTTCATCGTCGCGAGTCGTCCGCAGGTGGTCGACCGGCTCGGAGATCATCGCCGCCACCGGGATGCCGTCAGAAGCATACCGGGCAAGGCAGGCCGCGTGGATGTCGTGCAGCCGGAACGGGTCGCGAATCCAGGGGAACGACCTCGACCCGTGTCGGTTCCTCGGGGAAGGCTGGAGTCGCCCCAGCAAGTTGTTGCCCGTGACCAGCCTCGTCCCGTCGCTGAAGTGGGTCGTGAAGATGAGGGAAGTAACCCCGCCCGAAAAGATGGGATTCGGCGATTTGGCGACGATCGTGGTGAGGATTCGAGCGCCACGGCGGGCCGAGCGGTTCTCCAGCAGCGTGATATAGGCCGTGATGTTCGGAATGGTGCCGTCCAGGCGGAAGTGACCAAGCGAGTGGAAGCCGATCGCCTCCAGCCGGGGCACAACGCCGAGGACGGCGTCGCGGGCGGCTGGTGGGACGTCGTCGCTCTCGGGGTCGAAGGGATCGGGTCGGGCGTCGAGGCTCATCCAGTGCGAGTTCTTCAGCGTGATCGGCCCGATGATCCAGGGGATTCCGACGACGCAGGCCACAAGGATCAGCAAGGTCGGGAGCTTCGATTCGTGGGGGGACCTCAGCAGGGCCATCAGCATGGCGACGACGAAGACCAGCGCGATCAGGCCGCCGACGGTGGAGAAGCTTGACGCCTGCCGTGGGTCCGGGCTCTCCGCCGGGCGATCGTTGGTCGGACCTGCTGGATGGGACATCGGCTGGCCTTCCAGTCTCGAAGGTCGGGGATTGCGAGAGAGGGGGTATTCGATTCGACGGACGCAGCGAAGGTTGTAACGAAACAAGGGCCGGGAATCGAGGTGGGTCCGCGGCCGATGGGGCCGCCAAGGTCCCGCGACCTGTCGGTCGTCCCTGTGCGGCGTGGTATGATCATACGGGCGGAAGGTGTGATCGGCCGTCGGGCGGCCGGGCCGCCGCGCCCCTCAGCGAGGAGTCCGCAGCGATGCCCGAAGCGATGACCGACGCGATCACCGACTCGTTCCTGGCAGGGCAGGGGATCCCGGTCGACCTGGCGAAGGTCGAGACCGAGCTGACGAACCTGTGGGGCGCGGCGGCCGCGGAGGCCGGCGCGGCCGAGGTCGAGAACCCGCACGTCACGCGGATCGCGCTGGCGAACCTCGTCGTCGAGAGCCTCGAGGGGAACTGCGACCGGCTTCGCAGCGTGCTGGAGACGGTCGTCGCGCGGTTCCCCTGCCGGGCGATCGTGCTCCGCGGGTCGGACGATCCGGCGCGTCGGGTCGCCGCCGAGATCTCGGCGCTTTGCCACCTCCCCGCGCCCGGGATGCCGCAGGTCTGCTCCGAGCGGATCGTCCTGCGTGCCGGGCCCTCGGCGATCGACCTCGTCCCCGGCTCGGTCCGGCCGTTGCTCGAGGCCGAGCTGCCGATGATCCTGTGGTGGACCGGCGATCCGAGGCGGCATGAAGGTCTGTACCACGACCTGGCCGACGAGTGCTCGCGGTTGATCCTCGACTTGCCGGAGGGCGCCGAGATCGGTGCCCTGCGCCTCGGCCTGGACCCGTCGGTGTGCCGGTTCAGCCGCGACTCGGCCTGGTTCGGGCTGACCCGCTGGCGCGAGTTGATCGCCCAGTTCTTCGACCCACCCTGCACGAATGACGGCCTGGGCCGGATCCATTCGGTGGACATCACGGCCATCGCGGGCGACGCCGGCCGCATGCCGAGAGTCGCCGTCTGGCTGGCCGCATGGCTCGCCGGTCAGCTCGGCTGGAAGCCCAGCGGCCGGCCGAACGTGGACCATTCCCCCGCCGGAACGATCCTCGACGCCGGCCTCGACGGATCGCGGGGCCCGGTCCGGATCCGGATCACGATCCAGCCGACGCCCGAGGGCCAACCGTCGGAGCCGCGTCTGCATCACGTGAGCCTCAGTGCCGAGGAAGCCAGTGGACACGGGACGGAGGTTTTCCGCCTCGCGCGGCCGACGGTGGGCTCGACGGCCATCCGGATCGATGCCGCATCGGCCGAGGTCTGCCGTCTTCCTCGCCTGGTCGAGGCACCCGAGCTCGACCCCGCGCGGCGGATCGCCGCCGCGATGGAGTCGTCCCGGATCGACCCGCCCTTCCACAACGCGCTGCCGATCGCCCTGTGGCTGCTCGAGGCCGGCGGTTGACCGCGGCGGAGGGTCTGCATGTCCCGGGAGGGCATGTCCCGGGAGGGCAAGGCCTCTGCCGAGCCTGAGAAGCCGGCTCGCCGGTAGGCTCGCCCTCCCGTTCGGGGCGGTTTCGGGACAATCTTTGTGAGCCGAGATTCACGGCTTATCGTGGTGATGCCGGTGCCCGTCGGCGTGCTCGTGGAGGTGGTCGTGGTGATGTTCGTCACGCTCGGCCGCCGCTTCCTCGCCGCCGCGCCCGGGGACGGGCAATGCGGGAGCCAGCACGAGCCGCCCGGTCTCGACGCCCTTGGTGCCGATCAGGTCGTTGGCCAGGTCGCGGATCTCGCGGGCGGGGCCGCGGAGCAGTATGACCTCGAGGCAGCGGTGGGCGTCGAGGTGAACGTGGGTCGTGGTGACGACGCGGTCGAGGTGGTCATGCTGGAGGTCGGTGAGCCGCCGGGCGATCCGCCCGACGTGGTGGTCGTAAATCAGGGTGACGACACCCATGGCCTCGCTGGCGTCGTCGGCGATGACGTCCTCGATCAGGGCCCCGCGCATCAGGCCGCGGACCGCCTCGCTGCGGTTGGGGTAGCGATGGGTCTCGCGATACTGGTCGAACTTCCGGAGCAGCTCGCCCCCGATCGCGACACTGAATCGGACCAGCGGCTCCTTCACCGATGTGCTCCTGGAGAGGCCGGCGGAGGGAGCGGAATCGCCCCTCCGCGGATCGCCTCTCCCTTTGGGTATCTGGCTCTAACCGATCTTCGGCACCTCGACCCACTCGCCGTCCTGGCGCGAGCTGGCGACGGCGGCCTCGATGAAGGCCATGCCGGCCACGCCGTCGGCGATGCCAGGGTGGTCGAACGGTGTGGGGACCTGCTCGCCGCGGCGGCCGCGGATGGTCCACTCCAGCGTGCGGTGCAGGTTGGCCAGCGCCTCATGGAAGCCCTCGGGGTGGCCGGAGGGGAGCCGGAGGTACGGCTTGACCGAGCCGGGGAAATAGCCGTACTCGGCTCCCTGGCGGTAGATCCGCAGCGGCTGGCCGCCGGCGTAGTGCTTGAGATTCAGATGATCGGTCATCGACCACTCGAGGGTGCCCGTCGTGCCGATGATGCGGAAACCGTTGTCGTTCTGCGCACCGATGGTGACCTGCGACGCGGTGATCGTGGCGATCCCGCCATTGGTCAGGTCGGCCAGCACGGAGAAGTCGTCGTCGAGAGCCCGGCCGGGGACGAACGTCTTGAGGCGGGCGCGGACGCGCGTCGCGGACAGGCCGGCGACGAAGCGGACGAACTCGTAAGCGTGCGTGCCGATGTCGCCGCCGCAGCCCGAGCCGCCGGCCTTCGACGGATCGACGCGCCAAGCGGCCTGCTTCTGGTTGTCGGCCTCGAGCTTGGTCGCCAGCCAGCCCTGGGGATACCAGGCCTCGACCTTGCGGACCTCGCCGATCTCGCCGCCGCGGACCAGCTCGCGGGCCAGCATCACCATGGGGAATCCGGTGTACGTGTAGGCGACGACGAACGGGGTGTCCCTGGAGCGGACCGTGGCGTGCAGACGCCGGGCCTCATCGAGCGTGGTGGTCAGCGGTTTCTCGCACAGGACGCCGATGCCGGCCGCCGCGGCGGCGTCCGCGGGGCCGAAGTGGGCGTCGTTGGGGGTGACGATCGTGATGTAGTCGATCCGCTCGGATTCCGGCAGGGCCGCCTCGGCCTTGATCATCGCCTGCCAGTCGGGATAGCCGCGGGGCATGAACAGCTCGCGTGCCGAGGCGATCGAGTCCTCGGGCTTGCTCCGCAGGGCGCCGGCGGTCAGCTCGGCCGAGTTGTCCATCAGGATTCCGCGCCGGTGGGGGGCTCCGAAGAAGTTCGCCGGCCCGCCGCCGCCCACCATGCCCACCCGCAACTTCCGCTGGCTCATCGTCGTCGTTCCCCCGGATGCCTGGCCAATTGCCGTCGTCCTGCCACTATAGCCGAGCGGACGTGCACCGCAAGGGGACAGCTCAGGCGCCGGCGGGCCGGGGACCCGAGTCGCCCTCGAAATCTCCGACGCTCTGGGATACGCTCATGCCATCGGGCGAGGGCCCGGCATCCCGCGGTTGTTCTCGCGTTCAGAGGGGGTCGGATGGTTCCGGGAGCGGGCAAGGACAGGATCGGAGTACGCTGGGCCGCCGCGATCCTCGTTGCACTCATCGTCTGCCTGGCACCGCTCTTGTTGTGGGGCGTGCCGCTGCGGTGGTTCTTCGTCAAATCGGATGACTTCGTCTACCTCGCCTGGAGCCGGACGGCCGGCTCCCTGCGCGAGCACCTGCTGAGCCCGTATCACGGCCACGTCGCGCCCCTGTACCTGCTGGAGACGCACCTGCTGTCGCGGCTGGCCGGCTCGCTGGAGGCGCTGCCGACGGTGCTGGCCCTGGCGTCCTATGCGACGCTGCTCGCGGCGATCGCGGCAACGGGCCACGTGGTCGCACGGGAGTCGGGCCGTGTCGCGCATGGGCTGGCGGCGATGGCCGGGCTCGGGTGCAGCAGCGTTCTGGGGCCGACGTTGCTCTGGTACGCGGCCGGCCAGGCGATGGCGGCCGGGGCCGTCGTGGTCGCGATGCTGGCGGCGCTCCAGTCGTGGCGGGCGCGGGGCGGCTGGTGGCGGCTGGGAGGCGGGGTGTTCGCCGCGGTGGTCGCGCCCCTGATCTGGTCGGCCGGGTACGCCGCCGGGCTGGTCGGGCTGGCGTACCTCTGGGCCGACGGCCGTCGCGAGGCCCGGCGTGCGGCAATCCTGGTCGCGGCCGTGACGCCGGTCGTCGCGGCGGTGATCTGGCTGAACGTCGGCCGTGACTTCGCGCCGGCCTCACACGTCCTCTCGCGGCAGATCGGCGGCGTACTGGCGGTCGACGCCGTCGTGGCCCACTCGTCGCAGGCGTTCTGCGAGGCACTTCTCCTCAACAATCTGGGCCTCGACGCGGTGACCACGCCCGTGCAGGCTTTGCTGTTCATGGTTGCCCTGACCGTACTCTGGGTCTGGACGAGGCGGCCACAGGCTGCTGCCGATTCGGCATCCTGGCCGCGCCCCAATCCGCTCGAGGCTGCCGGGGGCACGATGATCCTCACAACCTTTGGTCTCATCTTCGCCGCGCGTGGCACGGATGCCGGCTATGAGAGCCTTCGCGGGCTGGGCTGGTATCACGCGATGGCCGAGATGGGCGCGGTACTGCTCGCGGCCGGATGGTGTCTCGGTTCGCCATCGTCGCCGCCGCCGAGGGACCTGGTGCCGCCGACCCGGCGCGAGTTCCTGGCCCTCGCGCTGTTTGTCCTGGTTGTGCTGGCACTCCAGATGCCCCGGGCCGCCCGCGTGGTCTTCGAGTACGATGAGATGGCGGCCCCGCTGGATCTCGACTCGCCGCGCCGGCCGGTCCGGCACACCGCGGCCGAACTGGCCGACCAGGCCCGCGCCCAGCGCCGGGTGTTCGCCGAACTCGACCGGCTCGAGCATTCGGCCCGCGGCGACGCTCGCAGACGGGCCGAGGCGCGACGATCGTTCGAGCCGGCCGCCGTCCCGGGCATGCCAATGGCCTTGCCGGGTTACGAGCCCGCGGACCTGCTTGACCTCGGGGTGGAATGACCGTCCACGTCGCCCCGCTCACCCGAATCAGGACAACCGGCAATGGGCCGATTGCAGTTCTCGATCGCGAACCTGATGGGCGTGGTGGCGGCCGCCGCGGTCATCGTGGGCGTCGCGGCGGTCGACCCGATGCTCGGCCTGGCGCTCTTCGTGGCGGCCGGGGTGGCGTCGGCCGGCTGGCTGCTCCGCCGCGATCTGGCCGTCGTCCTCGACCGCACCCTGAGCTTCCTGGGGCGGCCGTCGGGCCGGGCTACGCTGGTGGTGCTGACGCTCTGGATCATCACGGCGCCCGCGGTGTTGTTCTACGACCCCGCGACTTATGCCCCCAAGCGCCGCGGGCACATCGAGCGGAATCCCACCGAGCACTACGTCCTGTTCAGCGACGACGTGGCGTACGTCGCGGCCTCGCGCACCCTGGACCGGACGCTTGCCAACCTGACGGTGCCGCACAATACGCACCTCGTACCGGCCTGGCGGCTGACCACCTGGGCCCTGGTTGCGGCCGCGGGGAACCTCCACGACCTGCCGGCGGTGCTGGCGACGGCCGCCTATTGCGTCCTGGTCGCCGTGATGCTGCTGGCCGGCGCGATTGTCGCGCGAGAGACCAGGCGGCTTGGCGCGGGCCTGGCGGCGTCGGCCCTCGTCGGCACGACGTCGCTGATGCTCACACCCGCATCGTGGTACTCGGGCGGCCAGCCGTTGTGGGCGGTCTTCGGCATCCTGGCCGCGCTCTGGCACGCGCAATCGTTCCGGCGATCCGGTCGCTGGCTGCACATGGCCTTCGCGGCGATGGCGGCGGCGATCGCCGGCGGCTTCTGGTCGGCCGGCCACCTCGCCGGGCCGGTGACCGCGGTGTATCTCTGGATCGACGGACGCCGGCGGTGCCGGACCGCCGCTCTGGTTCCGGTCGCGGCGACGGCCGCGGCGGTCGCCCTGATGTTCGCGACGGCCTCGCGGCCGATGGACAGCACCGTCAGCTTCCACGGCCGCACCATCCGCCAGGCGATGAACCCGGTGCAGGGGGCCATCACGACCGCGCAGGCGATCCCGGAGAACCTGCTCTTTGCCAACCTCGGCCTGGGCGCCGAGACGACCGCGATCCAGGGTATCTTGCTGACCGCAGGGCTGCTGGCATTCTGGCTCGGACGGCGCTGGCGGCGCCACCCGGACGGGCTCGATCCGGCCGGCAAGCCGGGCCATCCGATCCCGTGGCTGTCGTTCGCGTTCAACCCGCTGGAGTGTGCCGGCCTGGCGATTGTCGTCGGGTGCTACCTGCTCGAGTGGACCTTCCGCGGCTATTTCGAGTATCACAACCTGCGCACGATCAGCACCTACGCGATCGTACCGTGGTACGACGTGATTCCGCACGTCGGCGCCGTGTTGTTCGTCGTCGGATGGTGGTCGGGACCCCGACCGGCAGGGCAGGGGGGGGGGCACATTCCCGGTCCGCCCGCCCGGCCGACCCGGGGCGTCGCGCTCGGCCTGGTGATCCTGACGCTCTCCCTGATCGGGCTCAACCGCCCGCGGGTCGACGCGATGGTGCGCAACACTTGCCCTCGGATGCTTCCCTCGGAGTTCGAGCAGTTCAAGATCCCCCGCCTCCAGACGATGCGGGCCGATTTGTTGATCGAGTATCGCGTGAAGTGGCAGAGGAGCTATTTGCGCCGTCTGGATTCGGTTGAGCCGGTCGCCCGCCGGCTGGGCATCGGCCGGGACGGCATCCGGGCCGCATTCGGCCACATCTACATCCCGGCCTCGACCGGGCGGCTGCTGATGGCCCAGCGCGAACTCTACGACGTTGCGGCGATCCTCGACCTGCCCGAGAAGGGCCGCCCGCTGGCACCGCAGGCCATTCGTGCCGCGCTCGGGTCGTACCTGGACGCCGATCCCGAGCCGCGGCCGCAGTGGATCGCCCGGGGCGAGCGCTGGCCACCGGACTGACGTCGGCGTCGGCAGCGTCCAATGCCCGGTCGGACTCGATCCTTCGGGGCCGGCCGCTCAGAACGGGCTGCCGCCCTCGTCGAGCGGCTCGGCGACGGTTGCCAGGTTCTCGAATCGCATGACGTTCTTCAGGAAGGTCAGCTTGACGGAGTCGGTCCGGCCGTTGCGGTTCTTGGCCACGATCAGCTCGCCGATACCGGGCTGGTCGTTGGGGTCGTAGTAGTCCGGTCGGTGGAGAAGAAGGACGATATCGGCGTCCTGTTCGATGGCACCGCTCTCGCGGAGGTCGGCCATGCGCGGGCGCCGGTCCTCGCGGCTCTCGACGGCCCGGTTGAGCTGCGATAGCGCAATCACGGGCACTTCCAGCTCGCGCGCCAGCGTCTTGAGCCGCCGGCTGATCTTGGCGATCTGCTCCTGGCGGCTGTCCCGCGAATCCTCGGAGTCCACCAGTTGGATGTAATCCACGACGATCAGCCCGATCTGGCTGCGGAGCCGCAGCCGGCGAGCCGAGGCGGTGATCTGGAGCATGTTGCGGGCCGGCGTATCGTCGATGAAGATCGGGCTGCCCTTCTGGAGCTCGCTATACGCCTTGGCGAGCTGCGTCATCTCGCGATTGCCCAGCCCCATGCCGGTCCGCAGCTTGTAGCCGTCGATCCGCGACCGGGCGCAGAGCAGGCGCTCGGCAATCTCGAGATGGCCCATTTCGAGGCTCACGCACATCACGGCGGTTTTCATCTCCATCGCCGCGTGGTCGCAGATGTTGAGCGCCAGCGCTGTCTTGCCCATGCTCGGCCGCGCCGCCAGCACGACGAGCTGGCCGGGCTGGAACCCGCCGGTGATGTCGTCCAGGTCGATCAGGCCCGAGGCGACCCCGGTCACCGCGTGGCCGCCGGAATCCGCCCGCGCGGCGATGTTGTCCATCGCCGTGGTGATGATGTCCTTCAGCTCGCGCGTGTCGCCCTGGATCTGCTCCTCGGCGATCGCGAACACCTTGCGCTCGGCCGATTCGAGAAGTTCCGAAGCGGTGTACAGGTTGGAATAGCCGTCGCGGATGATCTCGGTGGCGTTGCCGATCAACTGTCGGGTGATCGACTTCTCCCGGACGATCCCGGCGTAGTACTTGGCGTTTGCGGCGTGGCGGACCGAGTCGACGATTTCCGCCAGGGTCTCGTCGCCGCCGATCTTCTCGAACTGGTCGCGGCGGATCAGCTCGTCGGCCAGGGTGATCGCGTCGATCCCCTTGCCCGCGTCGTACATGTCGCGGATGGCCTGGTAGATCGTCTGGTGCACGTCGCGGTAGAAATCCACCACCGTCAGGATCGGCACGATCTCGTGCAGGACGTCGTTGTCCTTCAAGACGCTGCCCAGCACGCCCCGCTCGGCCTCGAGGTTCTGGGGCGGTAGCCGGTCTCCGAGCCCGGACGTATCCGGTCGCGATGGCCGGCCCGGGCCATTGCCGTTATGGTTCCCCTTGCCATTGCCAGGACCGTGATATGCCGCCGACATGGCTCGTCCCGCTCCCTGGCCAACGCCGCTCTTGCTTGCCCGATCGACTCGCAACGCAGACCAACCCGCCAGGCAACGCTACTCCCGACCGGCCAACGGCCCGGCGGGCTCGCGACAGGACGCTTTCCGCCCGTGCGCCCCCTCATCGGCTCGCGACCGGTCCGGGTCCCCTTTTACCTTTCGGCCAGGACCTCGTCCCAATCCAGGGTCTCCGGAAGAATTGCTCCCTGTCATTCTGATGGACATTTGTATCAGATCGGGACCGGTGTGTCGAGCGGAACGGCTCGCAGCCGGCACTGCGCCGTGCCTTGCTCGATCCGCGGATCGCCCGGCCAGACGGATCCCGGACGAACAACACGGAACCGGCGAACGACAGGGCCCGGCGGGATGCGGACGGCCTGGGCCATCCTTTCTCTCCGACCGGGGTGTTTCCGTGGCGTCCGCGGGTTCCGTGATGAATCCCATCCATTATCGGCGAGCAGGATGGGTCGAGCCAGTCGGCAGTGGGGACGAGGCGGCGCCGGGTAGGCGCGCCGGTCTCACCCGGCGGCCTCGTCGGTATGAGTCGGCACAACCCAGAGCTTGACCTCGCTGTCGACGTCCTGGGCCAGGTGGAGCTTGATCGAGTAGAGGCCCAGCTCCTTGAGCGGCCCTTCGATGCGGACGTTCTCGGCCTCGATCGGGAAGCCCTCGGCCTTGAGCGCGGCGGCGATCTGGTCGGCGTTGACCGAGCCGTAGAGGTGGCCCTCGGCGTTGGCGTTGGCCTCGATCGTCAGCGAGCGCTGGGCGATCTGGGCCGAGAGGTTCTGGAGGTCGGCGCGGCGGGCGGCCTCGAGCTCACGCTGCCGCTGGCGGTGCTTCTCGACCATCCGGAGGTTCGCCTGGGTGGCAAACGTCGCCAGGCCCTGGGGAACCAGGTAGTTCCGCGCGAACCCCGGCCGGACCTTCACCAGGTCGCCCGCCTGGCCGAGGTGGGGCATCGTCTGGGTCAGGATCAGGTGGACATGACCGTGCTTGGCGCGGATCGGATGGTTCCGACGCCGTTCGACGCCCGGCTGCCGCGGCGGTCCTTCCGTCACTCCCTTGGCCCGGGCCGAATCGGCCCCCTTGCCGGACGATGCGCGGCCCCTGGTCGTTTTGCTCTTGGCCTTCTTCTTGGTCTCGGTCGTGTTCGCCATGGATCCGCTCGTTTCGTGTCCTGTCCTGTCCTGTCGTGTCCCGGCCCGGCCTGTCAATTCGCCGCGCCGATGGCCGGCGCCCACGCTCGGGCCGCGTGGGTCGATTCGATTGTAGGTGCTTTAACGTAACCTGAGGACCCGGTCCAACCAAGGGGTGCGTTTGTGCGCCCGGTTCGAGAAGCGAGCTTCCCGGGGGGACGATGCTCCTGCCGAGCCGAGCCTGATTCGACATTCCGGCTCGCCGGGAGACTTGCCCTCCCGAAACCGACTCGACTCTTCTTTGCCCTTTACTCAGAACGGAATATCGTCGTCCTCGCGATCGTCGTCCATGTGCGACGGGCTGGAAGACGGGCCAGGGGGCGGATACGAGGCCCGCGACGGGCCGTTGGCCGGCCCCCGTGCCTCGCCGCCGTAGCCGCCGGACGGCCCGCGCATCGGGGCTCCCCCACCGCGCCGCATGCCCGCCTCGCGGGGCGCCCCCATCTCTTCCTCGCCCATGCCGCCGGGGCTCTCGGATCGCTGCGAGTCGAGGAACTGCACCCGCTCCGCCTGAACCTTGATCTTCGTTCGCTTCTCGCCCGTGGTCTTGTCGTCCCACGAGTCCATTTTCAGGTAGCCCTCGACGTGGACCGATCGGCCCTTCTTCAGGTACTGGCAGCAGTTCTCGGCCTGACGCTCCCAGACCGTCACGTCGATGAACAGCGTTTCTTCCTTGCGCTCACCATCGCGTCCCGCCCACGACCGCGACGTCGCCAGCCGCAAGTCGGTCACCGCGGTCCCATTCGGCAAACGCCGGAGCTCCGGGTCGAACGTCAGGCGACCCATCAGAAATACCTTGTTCAAGTCGGCCATTGTCGCGACCTCCACCTCGAACCTAGCCTGCCCGCTGACCAACGCCTTGCCCGTGCATCCAGCCCCGCTCGCCACCGTCGATCGGACCGCCCGCGCATACTAGACGGTTGTTCCCCGATAGAAGGCTAACACATCGTGGCGGGATCGACAAGAGTGATCGAGCCGTTTCTCCTTTGGTCCGTGGGGGCTCCGTCGGGTGGACTGGTTGCGAAGGATATGCCGGCCGTGCGGCGGGACGCGACGCGGTCGTCCGCGGGACGGTGCTCGCGGACGCGGGCGGATCGAATCAGTCGCGATCGTCGCGGCGGCGGCGGCGGGGCCGATCGTCCATGTCGTCCTCGCCGGCGCCCTCGGCGTCGGCGTTGGGCGTCGAGGTCATCGCCTGGTTGACCAGGTGATCGGCCAGCTTGGGGTGGACCTTCAGCACCAGCTCGCGGAGGATCACGTCGCTCAGGTGGCAGTCGGCGACGATTTCCTTCAGGTGCGCGCCGTCGGTCTTGAAGTAGGTGAGGAGATACGTCCCCTTCTTGTGCCCGTCGATCGGGTAGGCGAGCCGGCGCTCGTCCCACTGGCGGGAGGCGACGATCTCGGACTGATGCTTGGTCAGGATGTCGTGCACGTGCTTGACGGTGTCGTCCCAGGCCGCGGCGGCCTTGGCGCTGTCGAGCAGGAACATGCCTTCGTAGGTGGATACCGGCACTTCTAGGGCTCCGTGGGTCGTGGTCGAAACCTGTTACGCTCGAGGGATTATCGGGCTCGGGTCTGTCGTTATCGGTTGTTGAACTCGTTCATCGCCGCGTCGATGCCGCGGGTGACCCAGACCGCGACGGCCTGGGTGGCGAGGATCAGGGCGTCGTCGATGGCCGGGCGCTCGGCGCTGCGGAACCGGCTGAGGACGTAGTCGGCCGCGTCGAGCTCGCCGCGTTCGCCGATGCCGACGCGGAGGCGGGGGAACTGGTCGGTACCCAGTTGGGCGGCGATGTCCCGCAGGCCCTTCTGGCCGCCGTCCGACCCGCCCGACCGCAGCCGCAGCTTCGCCAGCGGGAGGCTCAGGTCGTCGCAGACGACCAGCAGGTCGGCCGGCTCGAGCTTGTAGAACCGCAACGCCTGGGCGACCGACCGCCCGCTCAGGTTCATGAACGTCTCGGGCTTGAGCAGGAGGACGCGTCGGAAGCCGATCTCGACCTCGGCGACCAGGCCGTCGAACTTGCGGGAGAACGACGACGGTGAGCCTCCGCTCGCCAGGCGATCGACGACCTCGAAGCCGACGTTGTGCCGCGTGCCGTGGTACTTGGGGCCCGGATTTCCCAGGCCGGCCACCAGTTTCAACGTCGCCAACGCCGAGGCCCCCGATCCGTCCCATCCCGATCCGATCCCGACCTCGAACCGTCCGACCGCCCATTCGCCGCGACGCCGGCCGGCTCGCGATCGCGCCAGGAATGGAACGACCGCTCGCGGCTCAGCCCGCCAGGCGTTCGGGTGGTCCGATGCCGGCGTGCCCGATCAACCTTCCTTCTCTTTTTCCTTGCGCTCGGGCTTGATGACCTCGGGCTGAGTGGGCCCGCCCTCGGCGCCCTCCGCGGGCGCGGCCTCGGCGGCGCGGGTGACGACATGCACCAGCAGCAGCTCGGGGTCCGCGTCCACCGTGACGTTCGCCGGCAGCTTCAGCTCGCGGACATGAATGCCCTGGTCGACCTGGAGGTCACTGATGTCCACCTTGATGGAGTCGGGGATCGCGCCGGCCGGGCACTTGATCGAGAGGCTATGCACGACCTGCTCGACGATCCCGCCGGCTGCCTGGCCCGCGGCGTGGCCGCGGATCTCGAGCGTCACCTCGGTCTCGATGACTTCCTCGGCGTTCACCCGGGCGAAGTCCAGGTGCAGGACCTCCTTGCCCAGGTGGTCCCACTGGACGTCGCGGATCAGCACGGTTTCGGTCGTGCCGTCCATGTCCAGCTCGGCCAGGTGGCCCGGGGTTTTGATCATCCGGGTCGCGTCGTCCCGGCTCAGGGTCACCGGCACGACCGCCTGCTTGTGCCCATAGATGACAGCGGGAATCCGCCCGCTCTTCCGCAGCCGACGCGCCACCCGGGTCCCCGTCCCCTTGTTCTTCTGGGCGTCCCGCGGCTCGACCCGTATCCTCACTGCGTCCGACATCGATCACTCGCTGTTTTCATGCGTTGGATTCGTACACTTCTCCCCGCAATCAGGCGAAGAGGAGGCGCCGGACGGTCCGCCCCGGGCGCCGCGCAGTCGGTCATTATCGAACAACCGCCCCGTTCCTTCAAGACCCAAACCGCCCTGAAATGTCGGCGTCGGTCATTGCTGGGGGGGAGGACACCGCATCCACCGCTGAGTTTTCACGATTCTCCCCGGATTCCCGGGTCCGCGGCCGGCGGTCAGTCATATCGCGGACGGAGCCGGGGCTCGGCATCCTCGCCAGTCAGTTGCTTGTAAGCGTCGGCCAGGCGTTTCCGGCGGATGGGGTCCTGCTCGGCGGAGCAGGCCCAGATCAGCCGATCTCGATGGGCGAATCGATACCAGGGGCGGAGTTTCTCGACGGCCTCCGGTGTGCCATTGGCGACCTCGTGGATGGCGGATCGCACGGCCAGGGAAGCCGTGGTCTGAGCCGCGCCCGGGATTCCGAGGATCAGGGCGACCCCCACGAGGGCCGCGTAAAACGATCTCGGCCCGGGCATCGCCTGCTCGGCGCGGCGATAGGCCCGTTCCGAGCAGACGAAGTAGGCGAACGCGGTGAAGAAGGGCACGAATCCCAGGGCGCCGATGAGGATCACGAGCCCGATGGCGCTGAACGGCAGAAGGATCAGCCCCAGGCCGCCGGAGAACAGGCCGCCGACGAACAGGATGCCGGCGATCGGCGCGTTCCAGGCCCCGAGCCGGTCCTTCAGGGCCAGCCAGACGGCCAGGACGAGCATCTCCAGCCCGATGATGCCGTAGCCGAAGATCCAGAAGACGTTGATGAATTGCAGCCCGGGTAGCGTGAGGTCGCCCGGCAGCAGGACCGGCTGGAGGGCCAGGCAGACGTACGGGGCGAAGATGCCGGCGCCGACCGCGTAGACCGGCGAGAGGACGAACTCGCGCAAGCCGAGCCAGAAGGCCCCTGCTGATTCGTTCCGGATCGCGGCGGGCGCGGTGAAATAGGAATCCTCGACCGGACTGGCAGGGATTCTCGGATTTGCGACGGGTGTCTCGTTATCCATCGGGCACCTCGATTGAGTCGCCGGGCGCGGCTCCAGGCGATTCAGTAGACCGATGGTTTCAAGATCATGCAAGCGGTGATCACAGTACTGACTCCCGCTTGCCTTGGCCATCGCCGGCCGGGGACTCGCTCGGCGGCCGCTCCCACAGCAGCCTCAGGCCGTTGAGGACCACCAGCAGCGTGCTCCCCTCGTGGCCGACGACACCCAGCCAGAGGGGCAGCCCGAAGAACGTGGAGAGCGCCAGCACGCCGATCACGCCGAACGCGAAGGCCAGGTTCTGGTGGACCCGGCGGCGGGCGCGCCGGCCGAGCCAGACGGCGAACGACAGGGCGCGCAGGTCGTCGCGCATCAGGACGACGTCGGCGACCTCGAGCGCCACATCCGTGCCGCCGCCGCCCATGGCGATCCCGACATCCGCCGCGGCCATCGCGGGGGCGTCGTTGACGCCGTCGCCGACCATCGCAAGGCATCGGCCGGCGTTCATCAGGCGGCGCAGCTCGACGACCTTCTCGGCGGGCAACAGGTCCGAGCGGACGTCGTCGGCGCCGACCTCGCGGGCCACGGCGCGTGCGACGCGCTCGTGGTCGCCGGTAAGGATCACGATCTGGGAGATCCCCGACCGCCGGAGCGAGCCGATCGCGGCGGCGGCGTCCGGCCGGGGGAGATCGGCCAGGGCGATCACGCCGCCGGTGGTCGGGCCGTCGCCGGCCAGGACGATCAGGAGCGCCGTGCGGCCCTGCTCGCGGAACCGGTCGCCGGCCGCCGCGACGTCGGGCGGGACGGGCAGGTCGTGCGAGGCGAACAGGGCCTCGCGGCCCACGCCGACCCACAGGCCATCGAGATGGGCGTGGACCCCCTCGCCGGTGTGAGTCTCGAAGTCGTCAACCTCGCGCGCGACCAGGCCGCGGCGGTCCGCCTCGGCGACCACCGCGGCGGCCAGGGGATGCTCGCTCCGCCGCTCGACCGCCGCGGCCAGTCCCAGCATCAGGTCCGGGTCGACGCCGACGTCCGCCCAGACCCCGGCGACGCTCGGCCGGCCGCGGGTGATGGTCCCGGTCTTGTCGAACGCGATCGTGTCGACAGATCCCAGCATCTCCAGCGACGCGCCTCCCTTGAACAGCACCCCGTGCCGGGCCGCGCGGGCGATCGCCGAGAGAAGCGCCGCCGGGGCGCCCACGACGACTGCGCAGGGAGACGAGACAACCAGGATCACCATCGCGTGATAGAACGAGTCGGCGAACCCCTGCCGGTGCAAAAACCACGAGCCGACGAACACAATCACGGCGGCGAGCAGTACCCCCGCGACATACGGCCCGCGCCACGACTCGACGAGGCGCTGGGCGTCGGTCTTCTCGGCCTGGGCCTCGCGGACCATCCGGACGATCCGCTCGAGGGTCGTATCGGCCACGGCGCGGGTCATGCGGACCAGGACGCTGCCGCGGCCGTTGATCGTGCCGGCAAAGACGGGGTCACCGACGGACTTGCCGACCGGCTCGCTCTCGCCGGTGAGCGTCGACTCGTCGGCCCAGGTCGAGCCGTCGGTCACCTCGCCGTCGACCGGGAACCGCTCGCCGGGCCGGACGCGGACGACCTCGCCGATCTGGAGGACCTCGATCGGCACGCGGTCCTCGCCACCGTCGCTCGCGCGGACGCGGCTCGCCTCGCGGGGCCGGAGCCGGATGAGGGCGTCGATGGACCGGGTGGTCCGGTACATGGCATACGCTTCGAGCGTATTGCTCAGGGAGAAGAGGAACAGCAGGACGGCCCCTTCGCCCCAGTCGCCCAGCGCGGCCGCGCCGGCCGCGGCGAGGACCATCAGCAGGTCGACGCCCAGCCGCCCGCGCGTCAGCTCGGCGACCGCGGTGAGCGAGGCCGTCGTCCCGCCGGCGATGTACGAGAGGGCGTAGAGCAGCGATGAGGCCGGCCCATGCCCGAACGCCCAGCCCGCCAGCGCCGACGCGGCGCAGAGGGCTGTTGCAACGGCGTCGCGGATCGGCGGGGCCTCGCCGGGTCTCGTGGCTTCCGCCGTCGGACCCTCGTCGTTGCTCGTCGGAGATTGTCCCGGCACGTGTCCCTATGCTCCTGCTGAGTGCGTCATCGAGCTGGGCTCGACTCGACGGTTCGAATGTCCGCTCATCCTCCCTTCGGGCACCTTCTGCCCGCGGCGCGGGGCGAAGGGGACGGCTGGCGACCACTCCTGACGGCATCCGCCGAGCAGCGTTCGACCCACCTGCGGAGCACCTCGCACACCCTCTCAGCGGGCGCCATGGGTTTCGCGTGGAAGTTCGCGTCGCAGTCGCCCGACCTCGTGCCGGAGGATGTCCGCCCTCATCTCGGACTCCGCCAGGCGCTCTTCCAGCTCGGCGATTCTGCGCCCAGTATCGTCGATGCCGGGCCCGCCTCGCGAGGCCGCTCGCCGCGCGCTCTTGACTCGCGCCTCGGCCGCCGTCACGTCGGCTCGCCCCCAGGCGAGGGCCGAGTCCACCAGCAGCACTTCATCCCTGGCCGCGAGCACCAGGTCCTCGGTGGCCAGGCCGTCGCGGAAGAGTTTCTCATAATGGGCCTGCACGCGCCTGGCCTGCTCGGCCCGCGACTCGCCGACCCGAAGCACGGATCGTTTCGCCTCGAGCAGGGCCTCCAGTTCGTCGAGCTCCTCACGGGCCTGGTCGGCGCCGTCGGCCGCCTGGCTGCCTCGCGCGGCGCGCCGCTGCGCGTACCTGGCGTGGATCTCGGCCACCTTCAGCTCGGCCCGCTCCGCCGCCACGTGCGCGTCCATCATCAGGACGTCATCCCTGGCGGCGCGCATCCGGTCTTCGATGACCCTCCCCTTACGTACCATCTTCTCGTAATAGGCGCTCCACTGCTTCGCCAGTTCCGCCCGCGACTCGTCGATGCGGAGCAGATTGCGCCTCGCCTCGAGTTGGGCCTCCAGGACCGCGATCGTGCCACTGTCCTGGACGCCGCCGGGATCGTCTCGACGGCCGTCCGGACCGGGCCTGACCCCGCCGGCCGGCGAGGGCGCCTGGCCCCACGAGTTTACCACGACGGACGCGGTGCAAAGGGCGAACAGTACGCAGGCGCCCCCGAGGACCGTCCGCGTCCTCAAGCGGGCAGTTTCGAATGGATTCATCATCGTCTTACCTCTCTCGCGAGTGACGTGAGCTCGGAAGAACATGCGCGGGTCGATACGTTGGCGGGCCGACGGCTCGGCTCTTCCTCAAGTGCGGTGGCGACGCGGATTAACAGGTTCGTCTCCTGTCGCGGGCCTGTGCACGGTTCCAGGTATTGCGAGGCCGGCCGTTTCGTCAATACCCGCGCGGAACGGGTACGCCCGCGGCCCCTCGGCGGGCCCATTGAGCCTGCCGAGGGGCCACAGGACGCGGCCCCGCGGTTGGTGGAGGGGCGGATCAGCGTCACTTCGTATGCAGGCGGTCCTGCTTCCTGAGCCGATCCTGAGTCAGGAGGAAGTCCTGGAGCTGCTGGCGGATCCGGAGCAGATCGCCGCTGCCGATCACGTTGTTGGCGTTGAAGTCGAAGGAGGAGGCGTACCTCGACTGCCCGGCCCGGCTGCCGAGCGCCTTGCGGAACTGCTGCATGTCGAGTCGGTTCACCACGCCGTCGCCGTTGATGTCGCCGAAGCGGCGGCGGAACTGGACCTTCGCCTGGCTGCCCGCCAGGCCGTTGATCGCCGCGTCGACCGCCTGGCCGGTCGCGGCGTTGAAGACGTGGTCGCCGTTGATGGTAAGGGTGTACCGTCCATTCCACAGCGAGCCGCCGATGATCCGCGGCCCCTTGAAGGTCAGCGTCGCGACCGTCTGGCCGTTGACGAGGGCCGTCGCGACGTTGATCTTGACGGTCCGCCCGAACTGGTCGCGGAGCGTGAACGCTCCGGTCAGGACGTTGACCGGCCCGTTGAAGGTGACCGTCAGGCTTCGGATCATCGACCGCTGCACGGTGCCGTTGCCGATCGTCACACTCGCTACCGTGGTCGGTCCGACGGTCACCAGGTACTTGTCGACCGTGACGGAGAGGGGCAGGACGGTCGTGGCCGTGCTGCCATTGGACGGCTCGGTGGCCGTCGCGGTGACCATCAGCGCGTAGGTGGCGGGATTGGGCGAGACGAGGCTCAGCCCGTTGAGCTGCTGGGGCGTGAGCTGCCACTGGCCGTTTCCCAGATCCGTCCCGGCCGTCAGCGAGACACCGGCCGGTACGCCGGAGATTGTCACGGAGAGACTCTCGCTGCTCGACCCGGCGCCGTGGGAGAGGCCGATTCCCAGCGGGATCAGGTTGCCCTGCGAGCCGTGGGCCGGGGTCACGTTAAGCACCGGAGGATCGGCGACCGCGGTGATGTCGAGCGGGATGGTCGTTGTGGCGGTCTGCGGGCCGCCGACGCCGCTGTTACCCATGTCGTCGACGCTGATCGTCAGGCTGCCCGACCCGTTGAAGTGGGCCGTCGGGCTGAGGGTGAGCCCCGCCAGGGCCGCGTTGATGGCGTCGATCGTCCCGTTGGCGACGATCTGGCTGCTGCCGGTGGCGCTGCCCTGGAGGAAGGTCAGGCCGGTGGTCTCCGGCAGAGTCAGCGTCCCGTCGGCCGTGGAGAGCGTGACTTGCACCGGGTTGGTACCGGCGTCCTCGTCGGAGACCGAGATGCCGTTGTCCGCGCCGGCCGAGAACGTCAGGTTGCTGTCCTCCATGCCCGTGATGCCTCCAGGCGCGGCGATCACCGGGGGCTGATTGATCGGGTAGTTGAGGAAGTTGTTGCCCGTGAGCTGGCCGCGGCTGGTCAGCGGCACGGTGGTAAGCGTCGAAGTACCCCCGCTGATTCCGTATCGG
>DAIDHB010000364.1 GCA_027452145.1 Planctomycetales bacterium | reverse complement strand
TGCGGCGTCGCCGAACGTCTCCCGTTTCTGCCGGACGTCGGCCTCGGCGGCCTCGTCGATGGCGTCGGCGATGAGGTGGACCTGGACGCGTTCGGCGCGATCGAGCCGCCAGGAATAACCGGCGAGGCGGCGGACGAGGTCCTGCTCGTAGGCCGTAGAAGGCTGGAGAGCGGCGTTCCAGGCGCTCAGGCGTTGCTCGAAGGCGTCTTTTTCGTCGTCGGGGAGGTTCTCGACGTGGGCATTCAGCCCATGCGTGATGGCATTTCGTCGCGAGCGGGCCTTGCCGGCGTCGGTGCGAGGGCCGGTGGATTTGAGGGCATTGCGGCGATTGGCCGCGATTTGCCGTTCGCTCGCCATCGCGTCGGCCCCCTCAGATCCCCCATCTTCGCGGACTGGTCCGGGATCGCGTCGTCGCACCCCCGTCCCTCCGGGCGGTCGTCCCGGCGAGTGCCGGGAGGGCCTGTCGGCCGCCTGGAATTCCTATTTTAACTGGGTGGCTGGAATTTACAAGATAGGCGACATGGCAAAATTTACGAATTTGCGAGGGCGGGGGAGGGATGGGGGAGGATCGAAGAATGTTGAATCACAGAGGACACAGAGAGCACAGAGAGAGTCCAATCGGGATTCGTCGGTTTCGCGTCACCGGGGCCTGTGAGTCGGGGATTCTCCGGTTCCGATTCTCTGTGGTTTCTGTGTCCTCTGTGGTGATGTCTCCGTCCGGTCGGCCGGCGGGCGGGATGGGCGTCGGCAGGGGCCGGCCGGCGGTCATTTCCCGCGGCGGATTGCGTCCATCTCCGTCCGGGTCCTCGCCGGGCGGCTGGAATCCGGGCAATAATTCGGGCGTGGGCGCATGTTGACGGCCAGAAAAGCGTGAAAAACCACGGCCAAATTGCGGCTAGAGTCTTGTTTAGACGACACGGAGAGGGGCCGTGGACTGGATCACCGATCGAGTCGCCATCGGCAACTACCTGGAGGCCCGGGACGCGGCGCTGTTGAAGCAACACGGGTTCCGCTCCGCCCTCAGCCTCGACGGCACACTCGCCGAGCGGGACGCGACCGAACTCGGCCTGTCCGAAGTGGTCTCCTATCCGCTGGTCGATGGGCCGGGCAATGACCTGCGACTCCTCCGGTTCGCCGTCGGCGATCTACGGAGGTTGACGTCTTCCCATAGCCCAGTCCTGGTGCAATGTCACGCCGGTCGTAGCCGGTCGGTCGTCGTCGTTGCGGCACTACTCATGGAGGCGCAGAGCATCGGCGCGCGAGAGGCCATCGCTCTGGTTGCGGCGAAGCGGGAGGTCAGCGTCACACCGGCTCTCTTCGACTTGCTTTGTAATCTCGAAGCATGAGGTCAAAGATCGCGATGCACCGGACCCGCCGCGCGGGCCGCTGAACCTCGATGTTTGGGGTTTGTCGCGCAGCTTGAGGGCTCGGCCCAGGTATAATGGTCGCGGAGGGGCCCATGATCCAGACAGTCGAAGCAGTCATCGACGCGACCGGGCAAGTCCGCCTGCTGGGTGAAGTCCACGTCGACGCGCCGCGCCGGGCGCTCGTGACGGTGCTCGAGGAACCGGCCGTGGTCCCGGGCGAAGCGGCGTTGCTCGCCGAGGCGGCCCTGGCGGCGGATTGGTCGAGGCCGGAGGAGGATGCGGCGTGGTCGCACCTTCAGCCGGCCAGGTAGTTCTGGTCCCGTTTCCGTTCTCGGACCTGTCGCAATCGAAGTTGCGGCCGGCGGTCTGCCTGGCCGATGCCGGCCGAGGCGACTGGGTGCTCTGCCAGGTGACCAGCAGTCCCTACGGCGATCCGCTGGCAGTGCCGCTGGGCGATGCCGACTTCACCACGGGCGGGCTGCTAGTCGCGAGCTTCGCCCGGCCCGGCAAGTTGTTCACTGCCAGCGCCGGGCTGATGGTGAAGTCCGTCGGTATTCTGACCCCCGCCTCGCTGGGCCGGGTGCTCTCGGCGGTCGTCGCGTTGTTCCAGCCGCCGCCTGCTCCTTGACGGTTAAGTATCAGGGATTGGAGCCGGCGTAGCGCGACCTCCAATCCCTGTCCAAGAAGCTGACCACGCGATCACGGAGCGGCGGCCGACGAAAACGCTCGCCGACGTCATCGCGGAGAGCGAGGCCATGGCGCCGATCCTCTCGCCTCGCCTCGCCTCACGCCAGGTCGAACAGCAGGACCTCGGCCGGCGCGTCCGATCGGATCGACAGCCTTGACTCGGCCGAGACCTCGGCGCCGTCGCCCGCCGAGACCGCGAGGCCGTTGAGCGTGGCGTCGCCGCGCAGCACCTGGAGCCAGGCGTGGCGGTCGGGCTCGATCGCGTGGTCGAGCTCGGCGCCCGCCTCCAGCGAGGCGAGGTACAGCCGGGCGTCCTGGCGGATCGAGAGCGACCCGTCGCTGCCATCGGGCGAGGCGACCAGTTGGAAGCGGTTGCGCCGTTCCTCGGCCGGGAATGCCTTCTGCTCGTACGACGGCTGGAGGCCCGATCGCTCGGGCAGTAGCCAGATCTGGTACAGGTGCACCGGCTCGGTTGGCGAGGGGTTGTACTCGCTGTGCTCGATGCCCGTGCCGGCCGTCATGCGCTGGAGCTCGCCCGGTCGGATCGTGCTGCCGGTGCCCAGGCTGTCCCGGTGCGCCAGCTCGCCCTCCAGGACATAGGTCACGATCTCCATGTCCTCGTGCGGGTGCGTGCCGAAGCCCCGGCCCGCGCCGATCCAGTCCTCGTTGATCACCCGCAGCGAGCGGAATCCCATGTGCCGCGGGTCGTAATACCGCGAGAACGAGAAGCTGTGATAGGTGTCGAGCCACCCGTGGTTGAAATGCCCACGCTCGGAAGATCGGCGAATCCGGATCATTGGTTTGCTCCTTTTTGCCTTGAGCGTCGATAGTTGACGTGTCAATCAAATGTCCAAAAAAAAGGGACGGGCCGCTAGGCGTCGGTCTGGTCGAGCGACTGGCGGGCCTTTTCCAGGAGCCGGCTGAGCTCGCGCAGCTCGTCCGGGCTGAGGTGGCCGATCAGCCGCTTGTGGAGGGCCGCCACGGGCTCGTCGAGCTTGCCCAGGAGCTCGAGGCCGGCCTCGGTGATCGTCACGTAGACGACCCGGCGATCCTCGGTCGAGCGTTCCCGAGCGATCAGGCCCAGGCGCTCCAGGCGGTCGATCAGGCCGGTGATGCCGGGCACCGCGGCGAGCATCCGGTCGGCGACCTCCAGGATCGGGAGCGGCTTGCCCTCGCCCCGGAGGATGCGCAGGACGTTGTACTGCGACGGCGTCAGGCCGTACTCGCGGAACAGCCGGCTGAAGCAGATGCCGAAGCGATCGGCCGTCCTCGCGATGTTCAGCGACGCCTCCTGCTCGGGCGAGGCGAACGGACGGCGCTTCTTCAGCTCGTGCTGCAAACGACCGGGTGGCATGCTTCGCGTGTCCTCCGCCAGACGAGTATGTTTCCCCCTCACGCTTTTAGTTTACGCGTCAATCAATAGGATGTCAAGTTTATTGGGCGGCGAGGAGGGATGGGGAACGTCCGGAATCCGCCCCATGGTGCCGAATGGGGAGGGCGAGCCTCCCGGCGAGCCGGGGCGTGGACGAGGCGTCGCGTCATCCTGGCTCGGCAGGAGCCTCGCCCTCCCGATTCATCGATCGCCTCTCAGCGTGCGGGTGTCGGTGTCGGTGTCGGTGTCGGTGCTGGGGCAGCGGGGTTTGGCTGGGATTCGGCCTGCTGGGCCTGGTTGAGCATGCCGTGGATCAGGGCGGGCGTCCCGAGGGCGAGCAACAGGTCGGCCTGGGCCTGGGTGGCGGCCCAGACGGCGTCGAGGCGCGAGTTCTCGAGCTGGATGAGGCGGCGGCGCGCCTGCATCAGGCGAGGGAGGTCGGTCTGGCCGGCGTCGAACAGGCGCTGGACGGTGTCGACCTCCTTCGCCAGCTCGTCTGTCAATCGCGACGCGTCATTCACCAGGTCGGTGGCGCCGTTCCACTTCGCGACGGCGGCGCGGACCTGCGAGATCGCCCGCAAGCGCACCTGATCGGCGCCGACCATCGCCCGGCCGTGCTCGGCCTGGCGCTGGCGGACCAGCGGCGTGCCGGTGTTCCAGATCGGGAGCTGGGTGATGTAGACCAGGCCGATGTACTGGATGCCGGCCTCGTCCATCTCCCATTGCGGGCCGATGACCGGCGTGGGGATGCGGTCGCCCTTCGCCAGGCCGACGGCCGAGTGGGTGCCGCGCACCTGGGCCTGCGCGGCCTGGATGTCGGGGCGATTGCGGAGGGCCTCCTGGATCATGGCATCCGCGTCGACCGGCGGGATGTAGCGCGGGAGGGTGAATTCGCCGAGGGGCTCGGCCGTGCCGGCTGTCTCGGGGATGCCGATCTGATTGCGCAGGTCGGTCAGGGCGGTGCGGTACGCCTGATCGGCCGCCTTGATCTGCTGCCGCGTGGCGCGGGCCTCGACCTTCGCCAGCATGATGTCCGCGGCCGTCCCCTGCCCCGTCTTGAGCCGCCGCTCCAGAACCTCGATGAGGCGATCGTTGAAATCGGCGAGCTCCTGCGCGACGCGGACCTTCTCCCGGTTGTAGGCGGCCGTCTGGAAGAAGCGATAGGTCTGGACCAGGGCGGTTAGCTCGGCCTGGAGGACGTTCCACTGCTGCTGCTCGTAGGCCGCCTTGGCGATGCCGTAGCGGTGCGTCGTCTGGTGCCCGAGCTCGACGGGTTGCCGCAACGAAAGGTAGAGGAGCTGCTGGCCGTAGTGATAGTACCCGCCATGATTGCCGCCGCCGTGTGCTCCTCGAGTCCCGGCGATGCCGTTGCCGAACGTGCTCGGCGGGATCAGGGTGATCGGGCGGTAGTCGACCCAGAGGGTCGGGTTGAGGGTGGTCGGGAATCGGCGGGCGACCTCGACGGCCTCGGGCGATGGGGCGTTGGTCTGCGTCCCGCCCTGGCGCAGCGTGATCAGGTCGGGGTTGCTGGTCAGTGCGCCGTAGAGTGCGGCCTGGAGGGTGACCGACTGGCTGCCGATGTCGGACGATCCGGCCGTGGGCACGGGGGCGAGCGGAGCGGCCGGGGTGCCGAACTGCATGGCCGAATCGGTCGACGACGCCTGGACGCGCCGGACGTTCGTATCGCGGCCGGGTGTCGCGGCCTGGCCCGGCTCAGCGCGGCGGGAGCCGGCGGCTCGCGGCGACGCGCTGCTCGTGGCGATTCGCCTTGCCGCCGGGTTTGACGCCCTTGCCGCGGGAGCCGACGATCGGGCCGGAGTCGAGGCGGCGCTCCAGGGCGGTTGCGTTCCCTGGGTAGACCCGCCGTCCTGGGGAGAAGCGATCGGAACGGCCTTCGCCGGGCGGGCGCCCGAGAGGGCCAGGAGTGCCACCGCGCAGCACCAGGCAGGTCGGCGCATCGGATCTCACTCCTCCTGGGAACGAGGTCCGGTCAAGGACCCGTGTTCTCGATACAGGACCCCCTCGTCGTCGGCGACCGCCGTGGGCCCGCCGATGACTTTCGGCATTCCTGTTATCGTCAGCATCCGCGTCAGGATCACACTGTTAAGAAGAATTAACCGAAGTGCCCATGAAGCCGGGATAACTTCGGTTTAGATTGGATTGGATTGCTGTCTCCTTGCCCGCCCGATCCGCGCCGGGTGGCATCCCACGCCAGGCCGCCCCGCCCACGGACCCTTTCCAGTCATCTCGAGGAGGGAAGCGTGAGGTCATTCGTGCTGCGTTCCAGGTGGTGGATTCTCGCACTACCTCTCCTCATCGGCTGCGCCGGCTGCGAGTCTCATAGCGAAACGGTCAAGGCGGACGAAGAGTCTGCCGAGGAGGGCGAGGCGGCGGTGACGGTCCGGGTGGTGCCGGCCCGGTTCGAGCGATCGGCCCGGACGATCGAGGGCCTGGGGCGGTGCGAGGCGCTGCCGGATCACATCGCCCCGCTGACGCCCGCCGTCGAGGGGCATGTGCATGCTCTTCTGGTCGAGCAGGGGCGAGCGGTGAAGAAGGGGCAGCCGATCGTCGAGCTGGACAGGGCCGTGGCGCAGGCCGACCTGGCCGAGAAGACGGCGACGCGCGACGGCCTCGTCGCCTCGCTGGCGCTCCTGAAGTCGATCCCCCGTCCGGAGGAGCGGCGGGCCAACGAGCTGGCCGTCGAGCAGGCCAGAATCACGCTGGAACAGGCGCGGATCGCGGCCGATCGACTGAGGCCGCTGGTCAAGCGTCACGAGGTCCCCGAGCAGCAGCTCCAGGACGCGGAGCGCGCCGTGCATCTCGCCGAGCTCCAGGAGCAGACCGCCGAGGCGACGCTCAACGCGATGATGATCGGGCCGCGCAAGGAGGCGATCGCCGAGGCCGAGGGGAAGATCAAGACGGCCGATGCGCTCGTGGCGTTCTCGCGGGCGCATCTGGAGTATCACACGATCCGGTCGCCGATCGACGGGGTGCTCGACAGCGTGACCTGCCGCCCCGGGCAGACGATCGCCATCGGCGGCCCGATTGGCGAGGTGGTGGACACGCGGCAGGTCTTCGCGGCGATCTGGCTGTCGCCTCGGTCGGCCTCGTCGGTCCGCGTCGGGCAGTCGGCCCGGGTGCGCCCGGCCGACACGGTCGGCAATCAGGCCGTCGCCGAGGGGCAGGACGGCGAGATGACCGGCAAGGTCGCGTTCGTCGGCCGGGTGGCCGATCCTCAGACCGGCAACCTGCCCATCCGCGCCCTGGTGGACAACCCGGACGGGCGGCTCACCATCGGCCAGTCGATCCGGGTTTCCGTCGTGCTCGCCGCGCACGAGCCGATCCTCCAGGTCCCGTCAGGGGCCGTGCTCGACCTCGGCGACGGGCCCGTGCTCTCGGTGGTCCGCGAGGGGAAATCGGTGGTTCTGCATCCCGAGGTGGGCGCCACCCACGACGGCTGGACCGAGGTCGCGGGGACCGACCTGAAGCCGGGCGAGCCGGTGATCGTCGACGGCGGCTATAACCTTCCCGGGGAGACGGCCGTCAAGGTGCTCGAGGGCGACGGTAAGGAGGAGCCGAAGGAGAAGGCCGACGAGCACAAGGAGGCCGAGCCGAAGGAGGACGGCAAGAAGGCCGAGCCGAAGAAGGCCGAGCCGAAGGAGGGGGCCCAGTCATGAGCCTGGCACTCGAACCCATCACGGAGCATCGCCCCCACGGCGGAGGTCGGGTCAACCTGGTCGCCTGGGCCCGGCCGTACTTCGGGCTGATCCTCGTGACGACGACCATGCTGACGGCGTTCGGCGTGATCTCGATGCTGCGCATGCCCAGCGGGATCTATCCGGAGGTCGCCTTCCCGCGGGTCGTCGTGATAGCCCAGACGCCCGGCCTGGCGGTGAAGGACGTGGAGGTCGCCGTCACCCGGCCGATCGAGGAAGTCGTCGGCATCGTGCTGGGCGTGGTGCGCGTGCGATCCAAGTCGGTGCGCGGGGCCGCGCAGCTCGACATCGACTTCGCGCCCGATACCGACATGATCCAGGCGCTCAACGATGTTCGCGCACGCATGGCCGAGGTCGGGTCGCAGCTCCCGCCGGGGACGACGACGATCACCGAGCGGCAGACGCCCTCGGTCTTCCCGATCATCTCGTTCGTCGTCACGGGCGGCCGAGGGCCGTCGGAGCTGCACGACTACGCGTATTACGACCTGAGGCCGCGGATCAGCCGGATCCCGGATGTTTCGTACGTCACGGTCCAGGGGGGCGACATCCGCGAGATCATCGTCGAGGTGGATCCGCAGGCCGTGGTGTCGGCGAACCTGTCGATCGCCGATGTGGCGGACCGGCTGACGAAGGAGCACCGGCTCAAGGCGGTGGGGCGGTTCGATCGCGAGGCGCTGCAATACCAGGTGGTGGCCGACACGCTGGCGACCAAACCCTCCGACCTGGAGGACGTGGTGCTCGCCGAGAAGAACGGGCAGTCGATCCGCATTCGCGATATCGGCCGGGTGATCGTCGGCCACCAGGACCGTACGATGGCGATCCGCTCCAACGGCAAGGATGCCGTGGCGCTGACGGTCTTCCGCCGGCTGGGGGGGAACGCTCTGGCCGTCTCGTCGGCGCTCAAGGATGTCCTGCACGACGCGGCGCAGAGCGCCCCGACGGGCGTCGAGATCCACCCCGTGTACGACCAGGGGCAGTTGGTCCGCACGGCGATCGCCAACGTCCGCGATGCGATCGTCATCGGCGGCCTCATGAGCGTGGGAGTGCTGCTGGTGTTCCTCAAGAGCATCAGGGCCACGCTGATCGCGGCGCTGTCGATCCCGCTCAGCCTGATCATCACGTTCGTGTTCCTGTACCTGACCGGCGACACGCTCAACCTGATGTCGCTGGGCGGGCTGGCGGTGGCCATCGGGCTGATCATCGACGACACGGTGGTCGTGATCGAGAACATCGCCCGCCACCTGGCGGAGGGGCAATCGGGCGACGCGGCCGTGGACAACGCCAGCCGCGAGATCAGCGGCGCGGTGATCGGCTCGACACTCACGACGATCCTGGTGTTCGTCCCGCTGGCGTTCGTCAGCGGCGTCGTCGGGCAGTTCTTCCAGTCGCTGAGCGTGGCGCTCTCGGTGGCGCTCCTGGTCTCGATGGTCGTCAGCCTGACGATCATCCCGGTGCTGGCCGCCCGGTTCCTGGGCCGCCGGCCGATGCCGACCACGGGGCCAATCTACAACATGCTGGCCGATCGCTATGAGGGACTGTTGCGGGGCGGGCTGCGCTTCCCCAGGATCTCGGTGTTGCTCGCGGTGCTCGTGCTGATCCCGCTGTGGCTGCTGGCGACCCACATGGAGACCGGCTTCATGCCGGACATGGACGAGGGCGCGTTCGTGCTCGACTACGAGATGCCGGTGGGCACGTCGCTGGCGCAGACCGACAAGGTGCTGCGCCGGGTCGAGGCGGCGCTGCTGGAGACGAAGGACATCGCCGGCTACATTCGCCGCACCGGTGCCGAGCTCGGCTTCTTCGCGACCGAGCCCTATACCGGCGACATCCTCGTCAGCCTCAAGCCGAGCGGTCAGAGGCGGCCGATGGAGGAGATCGTCGACGAGCTGCGCGAGGAGCTGGAGGGTGCGGTCCCCGAGCTGGAGACCGAATTTGTCCCGCTGGTGCAGGACCAGATCAACGACCTGGCCGGCGTGGCCAGCCCGATCGAGGTCAAGGTCTTCGGCCCCGACTTTGCCACGCTCCGCACCCTGGCCGCCCAGGTCGGCGAGATCGTCGAGAAGGTGGAGGGTGCCGACGACGTGAACTCGCACGTCCGGCTCGGGAATCCCGATGTCGTCGTCCGGCCGGACAGCGCGCAGACTTCGCGGGTCGGCCTGACAGTCATGGACGTCGAGGCCCAGCTCAACGCCGCGCTCTATGGGCAGGTCGCCAGCACCGTGCCCGAGCAGGACCGGATGACGCAGATCCGGGTGCGCTACCCCGATCGCGTCCGGTTCGATCGCGAGCACCTGGACCTGCTGCCCATCAGCCTCTCGAGCGCCAGTGCGCCCGCGGCGTCGATGGCGGCCGGCGCCGTGCAGGGTTCGGTCGCGGGGATCGGCTTCGTCCCGCTGGGGCAGCTTGCGACGATCCGGACCGTCCGCAGCCCCAACGAGCTTTGGCGCGAGAATCAGCAGCCGGTGATCACCGTGTCGGCCGAGCTGGGCGATCGCGACCTGGGCTCGGTCAACGAGGAGCTGCAAGAGAAGCTGAAAGAGTTAAAGTTCCCGCCCGGATACCGCTGGGAGCTGGCCGGCAGCTACCGGGCCCAGCAGGAGTCGTTCGAGAGCCTGCTGACGGTGCTCATCGTCGCCTCGTCGCTGGTGTTTCTGTTACTTGGGTTCCAGTTCCGCAGCCTGACGCTGCCGTTCTTGATCTTCCTGACGCAGCCGATCTCGCTGGCCAGCGCGCTACTGGCGCTCAAGATCACCGGGACGCCGCTCAACGTCTCGTCGTTCATGGGGGCGATCCTGCTGATCGGCCTGGACGTGAAGAACGGGATCATCCTGATCGAGTATATTGGCCAGCTCCACGCCGAGGGCATGCCGCTGCGCGAGGCCCTGCTCCGCGCGGGGCGGACGCGGTTCCGGCCGATCCTGATGACCAGCCTGTGCACGATCCTGGGCCTCGTGCCGCTGGCGCTGGGGTTCGGGCCCGGCGCGCAGATGCAGCAACCGCTGGCGATCGCCGTCATCGGCGGGCTGATCACCAACATGCTGTTGACCCGGCTGCTGATCCCGGTGGGTTACCTGGCGTTCCGTGGTGGGAGCGGACGCGCCTCGGCGTGAGGGGCCCGGCGAGGCCAGGCGAGCGGAGGCGGCCGGAGGGAGACGAGCATGGCCCGCGTGCTCATCGTCGAGGACCAGTTGAAGCACCTCGAGTCGCTGCGCAGGGGGCTGGAGGCGGAGGGCTACGACGTCGCGACGGCGGCCAACGGCCTCGAGGGCCTGGAGGCCGCGCTGGCCGGGGCCGTCGACGTTGTGGTGCTCGACCTGATGCTCCCGGGCCGGCACGGGCTGGACGTGCTGCGCGACCTGCGATCGGCCGGCTTCGCCAAGCCGGTGCTGATCCTGACGGCGCTCGACTCGGTCGACGAGCGGGTCCAGGGGCTGGATAGCGGCGCGAATGATTACCTGGTCAAGCCGTTCGCGTTCGCCGAGCTGCTGGCGAGGATCCGGGCGCTGCTCCGCCGCGATTTTCCGGAGCGGGAGCTGTTCCTTCGCGCCGACGACCTGGAGATGGACCTCCTCGCCCACCGCGTCGGCCGGGCGGGCGCGGCCATCGAGCTGACCGGGCGCGAGTATGAGTTGCTGGAATACCTGCTCCGGCACAAGAATGAGGTTGTGACCCGGGACATGATCGCCCACGACGTGTGGAAGGAGTCGACCGGGGCGATGACCCGGATCATCGACGTGTACATCAACGCCCTGCGGAAGAAGGTCGAGCAGCCCGGCCGGCGGCCGCTGATCCACACGGTCCGCGGCATCGGCTATGCGCTGAGGGACGACGGATGAAGTGGCTGAGCATCCGGTGGCGGCTCACGCTCTGGTACGGCATCGTGCTGACGGCGATCCTTGCTGGCTTCAGCGTGGCCGTCTACGGGCTGATGCGCCACTATCTCCTCGCGATGACAGACGCGGCGCTGTCGGAGGAGCTCGAGGACTTCTCGGGAGATGTGAAGCGCTGCGAGGATCCGGCCTCGCTGGCGCGCGAGCTGGGGCTCCGCTATACCAGCCATGACGGATACGTCTTTCAGGTGAGCGCACGGGGCGGTGCCGTGCTATTTCGCAGCGACGGCCTCGGCCCGGACGGATTGCCGGCACCGGCGCCGAGGTGGTCGTCGCGATCGCCCGGTTATGCGACCCGGACGCTGGCGCGGCTCGGGCATGCGCGGCTGGCGTGGAAGGTCCTGCGCGGGCCGGGCGGGTGGCTCACAGTCCAGGCCGCCATCTCGCTGGCGCCGAACGACCGGGCCCTTCGCGAGCTGCTCACTGCCCTGCTCTTCGCCGGCCCGCTGGTTGTCGCCGGGACCCTCGGCGGCGGCTACTGGCTGGCTCGCAAGGCGCTCGCGCCCGTCGAGCGGATGGCCGCCGCGGCGCAGGAGATCACCCTGACCAGGCTGGACCGACGGATCAGCGCCCAGAACTCGGGCGATGAGCTGGGGCGCCTGGCTGATACGTTCAACGACATGATCGCGCGGCTCCAGCGGTCTTTCGAGGAGGTCCGGCGCTTCACCGCCGACGCCGCCCACGAGCTGCGGACGCCCCTGGCCTCGATGCGCACCGAGGCCGAGGTGGCGCTGCGATCGCCCCGCTGCCCCGATCGGGATCAGCGCGTGCTGGAGGACCTGCTGGAGGAGATCGATCGCCTGACGCGGCTCGTAACCCAGCTCCTTTTTCTGTGCCGCGAGGATGCCGGCCTGTCGAGCGTGCCACACGTTCCGATGCGGCTGGACGAGATCGTGCGCGACGTGGCGACCCACATGCAGGTCATGGCCCGCGACAATGGTGTGGCGCTGGAGCTTGCGACGATACCGGCGTGTTCCGTCCGCGGCGATTCGGATCGGATGCGGCAGCTCTGGTTCAACGTGCTGGACAATGCGATCAAGTACACGCCGGCGGGCGGGCTGATCGAGGTCTCGGGAGCCTGTGCCGACGGGCGGACCCGGATCGTCGTGGCCGATTCGGGGATCGGGATCCCGGCCGAGCATCTGCCGCGGGTGTTCGACCGATTCTACCGCGTGGATCCGGCGCGGAGCCGCGAGCTGGAGGGGACCGGGCTGGGACTGTCGATCTGCCGCTCGATTGCCGAGGCCCATCACGGCCGGCTGGAGATCGAGAGCATCCCGGGGCGCGGGACGAAGGTGACGCTCGCGCTGCCCTGCGAGTGCCGCCGCCAGCCCGCCGAGCGGGGCCCGGCGAGCGAGGCTCGCGAGGATCGTCTGGCGGCGGCGGCTCCCCCGGCGCGATGACCCGCGGCGGACGGTTTCGGTGCCGATCCGGAACCTCAGACGGGCGCCGGGGCACCCGTCTGGGCGACCGCACCATCGCCCCCGCGCCGGCGGTAGCCGGAGCGGCTCAGGCACTCGTCGATCCAGAGCTTCGTCAGCTTCTCCTGGACGCTATTCTGCGAGAGCCGGCCGCGCAGGTGTTCGAACCGGACGTGGTCGAGCGGCTGGTCCTGGTTGAAGCAGGAGAAAACGACGGTCTCCTGGCCGGTGATGGGGTCCCGGTGCGTCTGGAGGCACTGGGCGCAGATCTCCTTCATCATGCACTGCATCGGCGAGTTGATGCTGCCGATGGCGTGGTGGTCGGGCTTGAGGTAGGGACGCAGGATGCCGTGGCGGGCCTGCTGGACCCCGCGCATCATGCCGTCGGAGCCGATCACGACGAGGCGGTCGACCTCGCTGAGCGCGATCGGGATCTCGCCGAGGTCGCCCCGGCCGTAGGCGGCCATCGCCTCGACGATGTTGCCGACGAACGCACGGTCCTGGATGCGGCCCGGGGTGAATCCGGGGGGTTCGTCGGAGCACCAGACGACCAGGTCGGCGGCCTTCTCGATCTCCTCGACCTTGTAGCGGTCGATCATCTTCTTGTAGCCGGCGAAGTAGATCACGCGCGAGCCGAGCGATCGGAGCTTCTGGCCGATCGAGAACAGTACCGCGTTGCCGAGGCCGCCTCCGATCAGCAGGACCGTCTCGCGGGCCGGGGTCTCGGTCGGTGCGCCGGTGGGTCCCATCAGGCAGACGGGCTCGCCGGGCTCGAGCAGGGCGCACAGGTCGGACGAGCCGCCCATCTCCAGGACGATCGTCGAGAGCAGTCCGCGCTCGGCGTCGACCGAGGCGCCGGTCAGCGCGAGGCCCTCCATCGCCAGGGCGGTGCCGCCCGAGCGCTTCGCCAGGGCCTCGAAATTCTGGAGCCGGTAGAACTGGCCGGGCTTGAACGCCCGCGCGGCGATCGGGGCCCGGACGACGACCTCGACGATGTTGGGCGTCAGGCGGTTGACCTCGTGGATCACGGTCCGCAGCTCGTCGTTCAGCCGCGCCACCAGCTCGTCGGGCGTCGGGCCGGTCGGCTCGATCCGGGCAAGCGCCCGCGAGACGATCGGATAGCCCTGCTTGGCGCCGCCCATCGCCTTGACCACGTTGCCCGAGAACGACGGGTGCAGGTCGCCGAAGAAGCTCATCGAGCGCCCGTCGGGCCGCATCGACATCAGCACGCGAACATCTTTCGGCTTGGCGACCCGCTCGGGCCGCGCCGGGTTCCCGTCCTCGTCGAGCGCCTGGAAATACTTGCCGTCGACCTGGACGTTGTGCTCGTCCTCGCGGGCGAGAACAGTGTTCGGCTGGGTGCCCGCGGCCACGAGGATCGTCCGCGCGGGCAGGACGACGACCTCGCCGCTGGGGATCGGTACGCCCTTGTCGCCGTCCCAGGCGTGGCGGTGGCAGACGAGCGCCTTCGCCGCGCCGAATTCGTCGAGCTCGACCTCGTCGGGCACGAGCATCTCGGCGAAGCGGATGCCTTCCTCGAACGCCTTGCTGATCTCCTCGTGGTTGAGCGTGTAGCTCGGCGAGTCGATCATCCGGCGCCGGTAGGCGATCGTGACGCCGCCCCATCTGTCGAGGAGCTCGATCAGCCGGGGCTCGCGCCCTTCCCTGGCCGCCACCTGCCGCTCGGCGCGGATCGCCCGGCCGTGCTCGAGGAACTCGGCCGAGACGGCGGCCTCCTCCTCGGTCCATCGGCTCTCGACGAAGCCCGAGCCGTGCGCCCGGCTCAGCTCCTCGTACCGATCGAGGAACTTCTCCACCTGGACGACGTAATAGGCCAGTGACTCCGTGGCCGTATCGATCGCCGTCAGGCCGCCGCCGATGACCACGATCGGCATCCGCACCTGGAGGTTCGCCAGTGAATCGCTCTTGGCCGCGCCGGTGAGCTGCAAGGCCATGAGGAAGTCGGATGCCTGCCGGACTCCCCGCGCCAGGCCGTTCTTCATCGGGATCACGGTCGGCCGACCGGCGCCCATGCAGAGGGCGATGTGGTCGAAGCCCATCTCGAAGGCCTCGTCGACCGTCAGCGTCCCGCCGAACCGGACGCCCCCGAACATGGCGAACTCGGACCGGCGCTCGAGCAGGAGCCGGATGATCTTCAGGAAGTTCTTGTTCCAGCGGACGGTGATGCCGTACTCGGCGACGCCGCCGAAGCCGGCCATCACCCGCTTGTCCAGCCGCTCGTAGATCTCGGTCACGTCGCGGATCGGCTCGAACGGATACCGATCCCCCAGGGCGTCCGTCCCGGCCAGATCGGTCGGCAGCGGCTCGATCTTCAGGCCGTCCACCGCGACCACGGTGTGCCCGTCATTCATCAGGTAGTGCGCCAGCGTGAACCCGGCCGGGCCGAGCCCCACCACCAGCACCTTTCGCCCGGTCCCCTCGCGAGGATACGGCCGCGCGAAGTTCAGCGGGTTCCAGCGCGTCAGCAGGCTGTAGATCTCGTATCCGAAGGGCAGCTCCAGCACGTCCTTCAGCGTCCGCGTCTCGGACTGCGGGATGTCGACCGGATCCTGCTTCTGATATATGCACGACTTCATGCAGTCGTTGCAGATGCGGTGTCCGGTGGCGGCGCACATGGGGTTGTCGACGACGATGGTGGCCAGCGCGCCGATCGGGTGGCCGTCCTCCTTCAGCTCGTGCATCTCGGAGATTTTCTCCTCGAGCGGGCAGCCGTTGAGGATGACGTTGAAGGGGCTTTTCTTGAACGAGCCGTCCTTCTCGCGGAGGCCGTGCGAGCAGCTATCCTTCCCCTGGTGATGGCACTTGATGCAGTAGCCGGCCTGGTCGAGGGCGCCGGCCAGGTCGGTGCCGGGGTCGGTGAGGTGGAATCCCTCGCGGTGCCGGGCGTGATCCTCGTGGCGGCGGAACTGGGCCGTCCCGTGGATCTGGATCGTCTCATGAGGCACGAGGTTGTAGACGTCGATCTTCTTCGGGAGCCGGAAGATGACGCCGTCACGGTGCCTGGCCTGCCCCTCGGGCGTCAGGACCGCCCAGATCGCGTAGTCGGTCGCCAGGCGCAGGGCGTCGGCGTGATCGGCCTCGGACTGCATCCACTGGACGACGTGCGAGGCGTAGGAGAGCTCGCTCAGGGGCTCCATCAGGTGCGCCTCGAGCTCGGCGGCGACTGCGGGACCGTCGATGGCCCGGGCCTGGTCGAGCGTCTTGCCGACGAGGCGGCGCATCACGAACTTCCGCTTGGCGGCGTGGAGCGGGGCGAGTTCCGAGTGCCGGGCCTGCAACGCGGCGAGCTCGGTCTGGATCCCGAAGAGCTCGCCGACGAAATCCTCGAGGTGCGGGGCCAGCTCGACGATCAGCTCCGACTCGGACCTGGGGGCGAGGGCCGTCGGGTCGCGACGGGCCGCCTCGAGCCGCTCGCGCAAGCTCGGATCCGCGCCGGCCAGGTGGTCCAGGAACGCGGCGTCGAGCCTGACCAGGCCCTCCCGGCGGTAGAGGTTCTCGAAGTTCAGGCCGAAAGCCAGGGAGAGTTCAGGACGGGCTCGCATGAGGTTGGCTCGGTCGTCGCAGGGAAGGATTGAGGGCGAGGGAAGGCCGATGTCGGGGCCGATCGGGTCGGGGCCGTCGGGAGCGTTCACAATACCATGACGCCGGCACCGGCGACCATGTGTCCCGCGATCGGACGACGGGGCATCCTCCCGACGGCCGACTCGTCCGGGCTCGCGGTTTCGAGGGGAGTGAATGGCCCGGCTCGCGACTGCCTCGCTCGCGTTCATCGGGGCCGATGGCCTCTCCCCTCCTTGAGAATTCTAGCTGTGGGGTCCAGCCGCACGACCGCGATTTCGCGGAAGGCTCGTGTTCCCAGGGCGAAAAGAGGAGGCGCGGATTCGACCGCATCCTCTTGATTCCGCGAGCTGGTTGAGCTGGGGAACCTGGATCCGAACCTGGCCGAGGAGGGCCGTGGAGGTCTCATTGCGACGTCGGTAACACGTTCGCAAGCCTCCATTTGTGGCGGATGGATCCTATGACCTATTACACCAGCAACGTGCCGGTACTGACAATATCTTCCGCGGCTTTTCCCCGGGCGAGCCCGTGCTCGTCCTGTTGATGGGACGGCCGAGGTCGGGAAAGCGGCCCGAACTCAGGTCCGGCCGCCATCCGAACCGGGCGAGGGCTGTCGCGAGGACGATCGAATCGCCGGGACCGAGGGCAGATCCAGCCCATGCTGCCGGGCGCAGGCGATGGCCTCGTCATAACCGGCGTCGGCGTGGCGCATCACGCCGGTGGCGGGGTCGTTCCACAGCACGCGCTCGATCCGCCGCGCCGCCGCCGCGGTCCCGTCGCAGACGATCACCACCCCGGCGTGCTGGGAGTAGCCCATCCCGACACCGCCTCCGTGATGCACGGAGACCCACGTTCCCCCCGATGCACAGTTGAGCAGGGCGTTGAGCAACGGCCAGTCGGACACGGCGTCCGAACCGTCGGCCATGGCCTCGGTCTCCCGGTTCGGCGACGCCACCGAACCTGAATCCAGGTGGTCCCGCCCGATCACGACCGGGGCCGCCAGCTCGCCGCGGGCGACCATCTCGTTGAACGCCAGACCGAGCCGGTGCCGGTCGCCCAGGCCGACCCAGCAGATCCGGGCCGGCAGCCCCTGGAAGGCGACCCGCTCGCGGGCCATGTCGAGCCAGTGGTGCAGGTGCCGGTCGTGCGGGAGGAGTTCCCTGACCCGGTTGTCGGTCCTGTGGATATCTTCCGGGTCGCCCGACAGGGCACACCACCGGAACGGCCCGATCCCCCGGCAGAACAGCGGGCGGATGTAACCCGGTACGAACCCCGGGAATGCGAACGCGTCGGCGACCCCCTCGTCCTTCGCGACCTGGCGGATGTTGTTCCCGTAGTCGAACGTCGGCACCCCGTCGCGATGCCAGGCCAGCATCGCGCGGACATGCTCGGCGATCGAGGCCCGCGCGGCCCGATCGGTGCCCGCGGGATCGTCGGCCTGCCGCGCCTCCCACTCGGCGACGGTCCAGCCGCGCGGGAGGTAGCCGTGGAGCGGATCGTGCGCCGAGGTCTGGTCGGTGACCGCGTCGGGCCGGACGCCGCGGCGGACCAGCTCGGGCAGGACCTCGGCCGCGTTTCCGAGCAGGCCGACGGAGACCGGCGTTTTCTCGCGGCAGGCTCGTTCGATCCGGGCCAGGGCGTCGTCGAGGTCGCGCGCCTCGACATCCAGGTAGCGGGTCCGCAGCCGCATCGCGATCCGCTCCGGCCGGCACTCGACGGCCAGGCACGACGCGCCGGCCATGGTGGCGGCCAGCGGCTGGGCGCCGCCCATCCCGCCGAGGCCGGAGGTGAGGAACCACCGACCGCCCAACTCGCCGCCGTGGTGCCTGCGGCCGACCTCGGCGAACGTCTCGTACGTCCCCTGGAGGATGCCCTGGCTGCCGATGTAGATCCAGGACCCGGCGGTCATCTGGCCGTACATCATCAGGCCGCGGCGGTCGAGCTCGTTGAAGTGGTCCCAGGTCGCCCAGCGCGGGACGAGGTTCGAGTTGGCGATCAGGACGCGCGGGGCGTCCGGGTGGGTTCGGAAGACGCCGACCGGCCGGCCCGACTGGACCAGGAGCGTCTGATCGTCCTCCAGGCGGATGAGTGTCTCGACGATCCGGTCGTAGCTCTCCCAGTCGCGGGCGGCGCGGCCGATTCCGCCGTAGACGACCAGGTCGGCCGGCCGCTCGGCGACCTCCGGGTCGAGGTTGTTCATGAGCATGCGCAGGGCGGCCTCGGTCTGCCAGCTCCTGGCCGTCAGCGTCGCCCCCCGCGGGGCGCGGATCGTGCGAGTGGGGTCGGAACGGGTCATGGGCCGTCTCCTGCCAGCGTCGGGATCAGCTCGGCGCCGGCCGCGTCGATCACGGTCCCCGAGAGGACAAGTCTGATCGCGGCCTCGATGTCCGGGTGGAGATAACGGTCGTCACCCAGCGGCGGCACGACGCCGCGGATCAGCGAGCGCACGCGCTCCAGCCGTGGGCTCGAGGTCAGCGGGGCGAGGAAGTCGCATCCCTGGGCGGCGGCCAGGAGCTCGATGGCGACGATCGCTGCGGCATTCCCGGCCATCTCCGGCAGGCGGCGGGCGGCGTGGGCCGCCATCGACACGTGGTCCTCCTGGTTGGCCGACGTGGGGATCGAGTCGACGCTCGCTGGCACGGCCCGCGTCCTGTTCTCTGCCACCAGCGCCGCGGCCGTGACATGCGGGTTCATGAACCCGCAATTCAGGCCCGACCTCGAGGTCAGGAACGCCGGCAGGCCGGAGAAGGTCGGATCGACCAGCAGGGCGATCCGCCGCTCGGCCAGCGAGCCGATCTCGCAGAGACCGATGGCGATCTGGTCCGCGGCGAATGCGACCGGCTCGGCGTGGAAGTTGCCGCCGGAGAGCGCCTCGCCCGTCTCGGGGAAGATCAGGGGGTTGTCGGAGACGCCGTTGGCCTCGGTCTCGAGCGTGCCGGCGGCGTGGCCGAGCAGGTCGAGGACGGCCCCCATGACCTGGGGCTGGCAGCGGAGGCAGTACGGGTCCTGGACCCGGTCGTCGTGGGTGAGGTGAGACGATCGGATGGAGCTGCCGGCCATCAGCCCGCGCAACGCCGCCGCGACCCGGGCCTGGCCGGGGTGCCGTCGGAGGCGATGGATGCGCTCGTCGAACGGCGCATCCGAGCCGCGTGCCGCGTCGGTCGCCAGCGCGCCGCCGACCAGGGCCGAGCGGAAGACGAGCTCGGTCTCGAAGAGTCCGGCCAGCGCGTAGGCCGTCGAGAACTGCGTGCCGTTGAGCAGCGCCAGCCCTTCCTTCGGCCCCAGGGTCAGCGGCTCGAGCCCGGCGACGGCCAGGGCCTCGCCGGCGGGCCGGATGCGCCCCTCGACCCAGATCCGCCCGACGCCCAGCATCGCGGCCGTCATGTGCGCCAGTGGGGCCAGGTCGCCCGAGGCCCCCACCGAACCCTGGCAGGGCACCACGGGGGTCAGGCCGCGATCGAGCATCGCCTCGAGGAAGGTCAGCGTCGCCGGCCGGACTCCCGAGGCCCCCTGCCCCAGGCTTGCGAGCTTCAGGGCCATCATCAGGCGAGCGACCAGGACCGGCATCGGCTCGCCGACGCCCGCGGCATGCGACAGGACGAGGTTCCGCTGGAGCGTTGTCAGGTCGCCGGGCGCGATCCGCACGCGGGCCAGCCGCCCGAAGCCGGTGTTGATGCCGTAGACCGGCTCGCCGCGAGCCACGATGGCCGCGACGGTCTCGGCGGCCCGGGCGACCAGGGGCAGCGCGGCCGGGTCGAGTGCGCAGCCGCCGCCCCGATAGATGGCCCGCCATTCGGCCAGCGTCATGGCGCCCGGGCGGATCAGGGTGACGCCCATCGCCCCCTCCAGACCCGCCGATACAGCGGGTTGAAACCGATCCGGTAGACCAGCTCCGCCGGCCGCTCGACGTCCCAGATCGACAGGTCGCACCATTTGCCCGCTTCGAGCGTGCCCACCCGGTCGAGCACTCCCAGGGCGCGGGCGGCCTCGCGCGTGACGCCGGCCAGGCACTCGTCGACCCTCAGCCGGAACAGGGTCGCGGCCATGTTCATCGCCACGAGCAAGGAGGTCAGCGGCGACGTGCCCGGGTTGCAGTCGGTGGCCACGGCGATCGGCACGCCCAGGCGTCGGAAGATGTCCACCGGCGGGACCCTGGTCTCGCGGAGCGTGTAGAAGGCCCCCGGCAGGAGGACCGCGACGGTCCCCGCGGCGGCCATCGCCGCGGCCCCGGCCTCGTCGGTGTGCTCCAGGTGGTCGGCCGATAAGGCCCCGTGCCGCGCCGCGAGCGCCGCCCCGTGGAGGTTCGAGAGCTGGTCGGCGTGGAGCTTGCGGGCCAGGCCCGCGGCCCTCGCCGCCTCGAAGAAGCGTCCGGTCTCCTCAGGGGTGAAGGCGACGCCCTCGCAGAACGCGTCCACCGCCTCGGCCAGTCCTTCCGCCGCGACCGCGGGCAGCAGCTCGCGGCACACGAGGTCGAGATAAGTCGCCCGATCCTGGGCGAACTCCGGCGGCAGCGCATGCAGCCCGAGGTAGGTCGCCCGCACGTCCACGGGACGAAGCTGGGCGAGCGCCCGCGCGGCCCGGAGCTGGCGGACTTCTACCTCGCGGTCCAGGCCATACCCCGACTTGATCTCCACCGTGGTCACGCCCTCGGCGAGCAGGGCGTCGAGCCGCGGGAGGCTTGCGGCGACGAGATCGGCCTCCGACGCGTCGCGGGTGGCCCGGACCGTCGAGAGGATGCCGCCGCCGGCCCGCGCGATCTCCTCGTAGGTCGCCCCCGCGAGCCGCCGCTCGAACTCGCCCGACCGGTCGCCGGCGTGGACCAGGTGCGTGTGGCAGTCGATCAGCCCGGGGAGGACCCACCGGCCGTCGAGGTCGATTCGCTCGTCGGCGACGAGTGTGGCCGGGGCGCCGGCCGCCGGGCCGGCGTGGAGGATCCGTCCGTCCTTCGCCGCGATGATGCCGTCCTCGACGAGACCCAGGCCCGGCGATGTGTCCGCCAGGGTCAGCAGCCGGGCGTTGTACCAGAGCCGATCGCACCGCATGGTTCGTGCCTGCCGCCGGAGCGCGGGCCTTGTGCTTCTCGCCGGATCAGATTATAAGAATATCCGATCGAAGGCGTTGAGGCAAGGCAGGCCCGGCCCATGACCCCTCTCTGGTTCTCATCCGCGTTGCTACCCGGGGGCTGGTCGGCCGCCGTCCGAGTGAGCCTGTCCGACGGCCTCATCGTCCGCGTCGAGGCGGGCGTCGAGCCCGCCGAGGACGACGAGCGCCACGGCGCCGCGATCCCCGGCCTGCCGAACCTGCACAGCCACGCCTTCCAGCGCGTGATGGCCGGGCTGACCGAGCACGGCGACGGGGCGGCCGGCGACGACTTCTGGACGTGGCGGGAAGCCATGTACCGTTGCGCCGACCGCCTCGGGCCGGACGACGTGGAGGCGATCTCTGCCCTCGCGTTCGCGGAGATGCTCGAGACGGGGTTCACCCGCGTCGGCGAGTTCCATTACCTGCATCATGACCCGGCCGGGATGCCGTATGCGGATCCGGCGGAACTGGCGGCCCGCATCATCGCCGCGGCGGAATCGAGCGGGATTGGGCTGACGCTGCTGCCGGTCTTCTACGCGCACGCGGACTTCGGCGGCCAACGGCCGACGTCGGGGCAGCGACGATTCGTCGCCGAGCTCGACGCCTTCGCCCGGCTCCTGGATTCGGCCCGACGGGCCGCCGCCGGGCTGCCGGGGAGCGTCGTCGGGGTCGCCCCGCACAGCCTCCGCGCGGTGACTCCGGACGAGTTGCGGGAAGTCGTGCCGATGGCCGGGGCCGGGCCGATCCACATCCACGTCGCCGAGCAGGTCCGCGAGGTGGAGGATTGCCTGGCGTGGTCGGGCCGGCGGCCGGTCGAGTGGCTCCTGGACAACCAGCCGGTCGACCACCGCTGGTGCCTGATCCACGCGACCCACACGACGTCGGCCGAGCGGTCCGGGATCGCAGCTTGCGGCGCGGTGGTCGGCCTGTGCCCCATCACCGAGTCCAACCTGGGCGACGGCCTCTTCGACGCGAGGGCATTCCAGGCGGCCGGGGGGCGGTTCGGGGTCGGGACGGACTCGAACGTCCTGATCGACGCGGCGGGGGAGCTCCGCCAGCTCGAATACACCCAGCGTCTGGCGGCACGAAGGCGGAACGTCCTCGCGGCGGGCCCCGGATGGTCGACCGGCCGCACCCTGTTCGATGCCTCGTTGCGCGCGGGCGGGCAGGCCCTCGGGGCCGGGGTCGGTCTCGAGGCAGGGCAGCCCGCGGACATCGTGACGCTCGCCACCGACTACACGTCGATTGCGTCGAGGACCGATGACCTGTTGCTCGACGGCTGGATCTTCGCCGCGAGGAGCGGGGCGATCGATGGCGTCTGGGCCCGCGGCCGGCGGGTGGTGGCCGGCGGCCGACACGTCGCGCGCGAGGCCCTCGAACGACGCTTCCGCGCTGCCCTGGAGCGATTCCGGGGCTGATGCGCGTGAATCGGCGATCCCGCGCCGGCATCGGGTCGCGCCGGCCTCGATCCGGCCGGGCGATCCCGCTAGAATGGCGTCCCGAATCGGATACCGACGAAGGGGGCCAGGATCTCGATGATCGCCGCGATCTCGACACCGGAATTGACCATCGCCGAGCGGGCCGCCCGCGCCGGCGGAGAGGTCCTCGCCCGCTACTCTCGCGAAGGCGTCGCGATGCGGAGCAAGGGCATCGCCAACCTCGTCAGCGACGCCGACATCGAGGCGGAGCGCGCGATCGTCGCGGTCATCCGCGACGCGTATCCCGGGCACGAGGTCCTGGGCGAGGAGGCGCATTCCGGCGACGTCGGCGCCGAGCACCTCTGGATCATCGACCCGCTGGACGGCACCAACAATTTCGCCCACAGGATCCCGCACTACGCCGTCTCGGTCGCCTATTATCGAGCCGGGGTGCCCGAGTGCGGGGTCGTGCTGAATGCCGCGCGTGACGAATGGCATGTCGCCGTGCGGGGCAAGGGCGCTTACCAGAACGGCCGGCCCGCTCGGGTCGGTGAGCAGGCGAGGCTCGACGAGGTCCTGGTCGGGGTCGGGTTCTATTACAACCGCGGCACTCTGATGGACGCGACCCTCGCCGCGATCGGCGAGCTGAAGCGCCGGGGGATCCACGGCATCCGCCGCTTCGGCACCGCGTCGCTGGACCTTTGCATGGTCGGGCTCGGGATGTTCGGTGCCTATTTCGAGCTCGAGTTGTCTCCCTGGGATCTCGCGGCCGGCCGGCTCTTCGTCGAGGAGGCCGGCGGACGAGTCACCACCTGCGAGGGCGAGCCCCTACCGCTGGCGCGGACCAGCATCCTCGCCTCCAACGGCCGGCTGCACGGCGCCGTCCTGGAAGTGGTCCGGAACCATCTGCCACCCGATCGCCTCGCCGCGGAATGAGCCTCAACTGAGGGCCGCGGAGCGGCCTGCTCCAACGTTCCGACTCATCGGAGGGCGCCGGAGGTGTCGGCGACCAAAGGGTTGCAGGCCATCATGCCCGGCGAAACCGGCCGACCAACCTGTTGGCTGCCGGTGCCCGTCCGTCCTCGCCGTCGAGGCCGGTGGCGGGATCGTGTGGTCCCATGATCCCATTATTTGTCTTGTGCTCCGATCCCGGAATACGGTTGCCGGGAGCGATCGTCCGTGATCGGGCTCATCCCCCGCCATGGAGCACGATCTCGGCGATCTCCCGGACCCGCTCCCAGGTGATCCCGGCCCGCTGCTCGACGGCCAGCGGATGATCGGTCGGCTCGAGCTCGATCCGGGGTCGGACGCCGACCGCCCTGGTATGGACCATCGTCTTGAGGCTCAGAGTCTCGGGATATCCTGGCACGCTACTGCTGAGCCAGCCGAAATAGGGCGGCTCCGACTCCCGGCCCCGCCGCTTCCAGAGCTTGCAGGCGCGGGCGAAGTTGCGGTCGCTCAGCGAGACCCACACGTCCCAGGAGAACCGCTCTTCGGAACCGATGACGGGCAGCTCCAGGTTGCCGACGATGAAGAAGTGCTGGTCGTCGATCACGCATTGGTCGCTCGACAGGCGGCATCGCCGACGCCGCTCGGCCTCGGGGATTGTGTACCAGTAGGCCGGGGCCTGGAACCCGTAGTGGAGCGGCAGTTCATCGTGATGCTGGCCGCAGCGTCGGCATAGGTATCCCGGCATGGCGTTCCGACCTTCTCCGGCTCACCGATGATCCGGCTATCCCGGTTGGATACCCCACTCGCCCCATTGATGGCCGCACTCGGCACAATGCCAGGACGGGTCATCACCCGTGACCATGCAGCCGCCGAGGACGACCTCGCCCGTCTCCAGCTTCCGCTTGAGCTCGTCGTTGAAGATGGGGAGCCCGTAGAGGATCCGGGCGACTCGCTCGGAGCCGCACTTCGGGCAGATGTCTGGCTTGTTCGTCATCTCCAGCTTCCACTCCCATCCGGTCATCGTCCGTCGCCAGCCCGAGAGCCGCCCGACCTCACGCGGACGGGGAACCCTCCCGGCTGGCTGCCCCATTATCCCCGATTGCTCCATGCTGGACACCGTGAACTTGCCCACGGAGTCTTCATCGCTCCCCGACGGCTCGAAGGTCGGCTGCTGGCGGCACCGCCAGGACGACGGCCGGGGATCAGTCGGGTGGGGCGTCCTAACCCCTTGCGGCGCATGAAAAAACCCCGGTTTCGCCGGGGTTTCTCTTCAAGCTGGGGAACTAGGATTCGAACCTAGACTAACTGATCCAGAGTCAGTCGTGCTACCGTTACACCATTCCCCAAATTCGCGACCCGGATTGGCGGATCGACCCCACTATCCTATGGTCTCGCGCCGATTCTTTCAATACGAGCCAGGCCCAGGAATTCCGGGGGTTCCTACAGGCTGGGATTCGAGAATTCGCGGAGCGGCAGGTTGACGGGAATCTGGTGCCTCGAGCTGCGGGCGACGGCCTCGGTGAACTGCATGTACCGGACGCCCGTGCGGAAATCGGTGCGCGTCACCGGGCGCTCGCCCCGGATGGAAGCGATGAAATCGGCCTCCACCTGCCACCCGCCTCGCATCGCGTCCGGGATCGCCAGCAGCCGCATCCCCTCGTCGCCGCGACGGGCGCCCCGGATCTCGTCGCGGGCGAGGTCGTAGATCAGCGTCCCCTCGCTGCCGTACAGCGCGATCCCCATCGCACTCTCGTGCCAGACCACCCCGCTGAGACGATAGACCCCGCACGAGCCGTCTTCCTGCGTCGTCAGGACCTGCACGCTATCGGGCGTCCCGACCTTCACCCGCTTCCCCAGCTCCGGATCCAGCCGGTGCGGGATCAACTTCGACGCATAGGCGACCACCCGATTCGCCGGCGACACCCAGCGCAGCACCGTCTCGTACAGGATTCCCAGCGACAGCATGTTGAAGCCGGAGTAGCGCGTCATCTGCCGCCAGCCCAGCGGCGAATCCGCGTCCGCCAGGGTGTCGCTCAACCCGTGGACGTGGACCTCCCGCAGCTCGCCCAGCCATCCCGAATTGATGAGCGAACGCATGAAGGCGTCGCCCGTCAGTCCGTAGGGACTCGGGACGATCATCGCCGTCAGCCGCGGTGCCTCGAGCGAGCGGTCCAGCATACGCTGGGCCTCTCTCGCGTTCATCGCCATGCGGGCTTCCGTCAGGACGTGCTTGCCGGCATCCAGCGCGGCCAGCGTCACGGGACAGTGGAGGTAAGGCCAGGCCCCGATCACGATGGCATCCACCTCGGGATCGGAGGCAAGGTCTTCCCAGTTGCCGTAGATTCTCGGGATGTCGAATTCGCGGGCGACGCGTGCGGCGGTCTCCCGGCGTCGGTTGCAGATCCCGACGACCTTGACGCCGGGGAGGCTCTGGAACCCTGGCAGGTGACGCGCACGACAGATCCTCCCCGCGCCGATAATCCCGATGCGGATCTCGCCCGACGCCATCGGCCGCTCCCCAATGTTCCGCGTCGCAGGCTCTGGCTCTGATCGAAAAGCTCTGTCCCTGAGTGATTCTATACGGCGGCTCGTTCGATCGCGATTGCAACGTGGGGGAACGGAAAGATTTGAGGGACTGGAGCGCGGGACGATCCTCGGAGGCTCGGGGAGCCAGTCGAACCTGCAACACAGGCGTCGAACGGTCGGGCCGGCCCGGATTCCGGCCTATTCCGGGCCCCAGTTCCCCTCGGTTACCGAGGTGGCCGGCCCGTGCGGGGCGGCCAGCACGGTCGGGGCGAGCGGGATATCGCCTTCGCGGACGCGGCGCGGCCTGTTAGGCGAGTAGTCGAAGCCGCCGTAGCCGCTGACGTAGAACGGGCGGCCGCGTTTCGGCGGGTAGATGGGGCGATAGGCGACGTTCGTCCCGGGCACATTCTGGTTGCGATACCATGGGCCGGCGCCGTGACACCCCGACAGGCCGACCAGGACAACGAGGACTCCCCGGACTCGAATCCGCGGTTTCGCGTGCTTCTTCCTGGCCATGCGAGATTTCCTTATCGCTCGACACGCTCGCGGCGGATTCCCGCGCCGACGCACTCTCCGACACTTTTATCGGAGATTCGGCCGCGGTAGATCGGGGAATCTCGATCGTCTAGTGTCCTGAGTTAGAAATTCGCCGACCAACCTTGTTCTATCGCAGGATTCATCATATAATCCAATAAAGGAGAAACATGATGAATAAAGGTGGTCGCCCCAAGCCCGTGCTGACCCTCACCGACGACGAGCGGCAGA
>DAIDHB010000363.1 GCA_027452145.1 Planctomycetales bacterium | reverse complement strand
CTCTCGCCCGCCGGGCTGGACGATCGGACGCACGACGTCGTCGACGACGGACCGAGCCCACCCGAAGTGCTGGACCGCCACGCGACGCGGTCGCGCATCGAGGCCATCCTGGCCGAGCTCGCCGCGAGGGGGCCGGAACTCAGCTATCGGGTCTTCTACCTCCGCACCATCGAGGGCCGATCCAGCGCGGAGGTCGCCGAGGCCCTGGGCCTGACCCCCGAGCAGGTCCGGTTCCGGCTCCATCGCATGACCCGCAAGTTCCGCGAGCTGCTCGATACGTCGCCATCTGACTGGTAACCGGACGAATAGTCTCCAGACAGAACTTGCTATCTTAACCCGACACAGCCATCAGTTTTATTTGCAAACCTTTTCGGACGCTTACCGGCCCCCCTGCCCTCTGCACGTCCGCTGTGCCTCGAAGGCAACGCCGCCCGATCAGAGCTGGTCCATCGCGGAACCTTCCGTCGGGCGGCGCCTGCGTCTGTTCCGCCCCCGACAAGCTGCGGCGGCATCTGATCCGGCATGAACTCGATCGATGAGTTACTACTCCAGCGCCAAACGACCCCACGGACCAGAGACCTGGAGCGCCCAGCTTTCCGACCGATCCTAACCGGTCCGCGTAATTTGGAGGGAGAGGCTCTCTCCGGCGATCCCGCCCGCCCCAATCAGGTCGGACCTTCAACCTTCCCGAAAGCGTCAAAGGCTGCAAGCCACCTTGTCGCTTTCCCCCCGCGGGTCCAGAGACCTTGAACTCGGCCCATCAAGTCGCGCTCCTGTTTCGGCTCTTTGGCCCGCCCGGGCCGGACCGTCCCACTTTGAATTTAGATAACTCCGTGCGGGGCGCTCGAGCAGGTAGTATGAGACCAACCCAGCCAGGACCGCACCAATGAGCCCCAGGCCAACGCCTATCCTCTCCTTAGTTGCATAAAACGGTTGCTGCCACAGGTAGAGCGAATAAGAGACTGTCCCAAGCCATGCTAAAGGCCGAAAAGACCAGAATCTGCTACTACCAGTCTGCCGCGATACGAATAATATCGCGACAGCCAGACAGCCACTCCCCACGGTGTAGCTCAAAGCTGGATGAACCATTCGAAGATTGAGGAAGACTGCCAGAACCAAGAAGAGGGACCCGATCGTCCCCCCGTGCTTCCAGAGCTGACTACTGGAAAGGTCTCGTACCCTCGAGACGAGGCAGGCGGCAATAGCGCCCACGATGATCGAGCCTCCATGGCAGTCGCTCCGCCATAAGACCCGGGGTACAAACCAGTCCTCACGTACCCCAATAACCATCAGGGACCCGAAGCAGTAGCACAATGCCACGAGCAGTGCGAACGTCGCTGGCACACGGGTACGCCTGCAGAGGAGAGCTAAGAGCGAAAGGACAATGTAGGCGTGCTCCTCGACGCATAGGGACCAGAAATGAGTGGTGGGTATGCCTACGTCATTAATTCCGCCGAAAGTCATGTAGTAGTTCATATAAAACAAACATGCGGCGGCCGTGCCTTTCATGGAAGGCAAGAGATTCACATTAAGTTGGCCGCCCTCGTACGATTTTAGGATTTTTACGATAACCATGACGGCGACGAACATGTAGGCGGCCGGGAAAATTCTTGACACTCGCCTTTGATAGAACCGCGTCAGTGGGGTTTTCTTGACGAACAGTATCCTGCCCATGAGGAAACCGCTCAACACGAAGAAAAACTCCACGCCAAATCGGCCGAAGTCAATTAGGCGGATTTCAAAAAATGGCCGGCTAGGAGGAGCGCGATGGCGATGCCCCTCCAGACATCTAGTGAGAGGACGTGCTCAGAGGAGGATGCCGCAACCTGCTGGGGCGTCGGGACCGAGGTGGAGGGCGAAGCAACGAAAATGCTAGCCATGAACTACTCCAAAAACACTGTGCTTAAGACATGACGTATGCGGAGTCCAATTGAGTCCCGTCGCCCAAGGCCGCCCGAAAAAGGCGGGAGCTGCGAAAAACGGGGGGCTGACTGTCACGGCCCCGCTCTCCTCTGACAACCCGGCTCCTGCGCCAGGAATTGAATCACTCTCTTGTTCCAGCCTTGGCCATCCAAAATCATCATTATGGTCCCCAAGGACTGATCTACACCATACTTGTTTGCAAAGCAGGATCAATGGCGTTCTCTTTTGTCAACACAAGAATGGTTTTTTGGCCCTCCGCTGAACCTTAGAAAACACAATCAGACGGCCCGAGAATCCGATGGGCCATCTTTGGCTGAATGAATATTTGATTAGGCGAATCACGGCACCCCAGGACCAGGCAGGCGGACGGCGCCGACATCACCATGGTGCCCTGGCACCTGGCGTTCCCCCATCGCGGGCACATTTTCACCGCCTTCGACCGCCTGCTCTACGACGCCAAGGTGCGGATGTTCCAGGAGGGCGGCGGGTCAGGACTCGAGTTCCTCTTCTCGCCCACCAGGGACCCGTGGATCGATCCCTACCCGGTCCAGCCGAAGCTCGGCGGCGAGACCGCCGAGACGAACAGCCAGTTCATCATCGACTATGTCGGCCGCAAGGGCTGGTTCGATGCGGACCGCTACCGCGACGACACCCCCAACTTCGAACTGATCTGCGAGCTGTTCCGCATCGCCCACGCGCAGGGCACCCGCTGCTTCCTGGTCATCTACCCCGAGTCGAGCCGCATCAGGAAACTCATGCCTTCCAACGCCGGGGAACCCCTCCTCCGCGGACTCCCGCGTGCCCTCGGCCCGGCCGCTCCGGTCATCCTCGATTATCGCGAGGCGATGCCCGACGATGCCTTTGAGGACCTCAACCACCTGAGCTTCGAGGGCCGCAAGGTCATGACCAGGCGCCTGGCCCGCGACCTGAGAGGCGTCCTCCTCGAAGGATCGATGTGACGCCCGGCCGGACGTCGCGTACGCCACTTCGCCCACCGGCGTGAATCGACGGGCCGCCGAGGATCGCCCGGCGGCTCGACCTCGGCTCGATCTGCCGGCCGCCGGGAAATGCCTTCACACCCGGAGACGGCAACGCGGATCGGTGCCCGTTTTTCGAGACCCCTCGCCGGACGCCACCACGAATCGCCCCGAGTGGGCCGCGCCGGAGCGGCCGGTCCAGGCGCCGAGGCACTCCGGGCGAACCGGCGGCGTCGGACGCCGGGTGCTCGCTCCGAGGCGAACCGGCGCGGGTCCCGCCCCCTTCTTCTTCGCGCCGACCCTGCCCGGCGGCGAGGCGCTCCGAGTATCGACGGATTCGCCGCTGCCCCGGCGTGGTCGGGCCCCTTCGCGCCGGAGCAGCGAGGGTGGATCGGACCGCCCCGGCTCACATCAACTCAATCGGTTTCGCTAGATATCCATGAATCTCGCGGACCAGACACGCCCCCCCTCCCCGGCCGGCCCGCCGGGCTCCCCGCGCCGAGCGGCCCGCTCCCGCGCCCGACCGCCCGTGTTGCCCTGCGTCTACATCCCCCGGCCAGGCCCTTGACATAGCTCACTTTATCAGGTCTTTTATATCAGATATATCTTGGTTCTCCAGATGGATGGGCGGCTCGTGCCATGGCGGCGGGCGCGCGTGCGGCGACTGATTGCATCGATCGCACCTTCTTCAACGGCCAGAGAACGGGATCAATTCGGGCCACGGCGGCCCGCACGGTGTCGGAGGATACGACAGGGCGTCCTGCCACTCCGACGGCGCTTCCACACCGATTCGACCCGGGGCATGGGCCGTCGCCCGCCCGGGGACCGGATGCCCGGAGCCATGAAACCGATGATCTCCACTCCATTGACCTGCCACGCTGATCGGATCCGGCGGACCGGGTCCGGCCCGCCGCGACCATTCCTCGACGACGAGGATCTGGGGACGAAGCTGCGGGCCTATCTCGACTGCCGGTCGCGGCGGGTCGACCCACCGGCCCACCTCGTCGAGGCCTGGGATGGCTTCTACCGCCGCCACATGCCGAAGCTCCGCGCCTACCTCCGCCGCTTCGGCCTCCCCGAGGCCGAGCGCGAGGACTGCCTCCAGGAGATCTGGGCCAAGATCCTGGCCCGGCCCGGCCTGCTCCCCGAGGATCCCCGCGGGTTCCGCATGGCCTCGTGGTTCCGCTCGGTGGCGCGCAACGGCGCGATCGACGCGATCCGGCGCCGCAAGCGCACCGCCACGTGGGAGCGGCTCGACCTGGGGCTCCAGGATGACGCGCCGGGGCCGGCCGAGGCCTGCGACATCCTGTCGGCCAGGACCAGGGTGACCGCCGTCCTGGCCTCCCTGGCCGCGCGGTCCCCCGAGCTGAGCTATCGGGTGTTCCATCTCCGCGCCATCGACGGCCTGACGAACCGCGAGGTCGCCCTGGCCCTGGGGCTGACCCCCGACCAGGTCCGGTTCCGCCTGCATCGCATGATGGCCAAGTTCCGCGACCTGTATTCCCGGCGCCGCCCGTTCGAATAATTTCGCAGGACCGCGCGCAACAAGACGGGGATCGCACCCGTCCTTTATAGTGATTCGACCCAGCGGATGGGAAAACCCATCGAGCCGGCGATGCCCCGGCTATCGCAATGCGGCCGGTGCATCGTCGTCCGGGTTCGCGGTGGGCCTTTTGCTCCCCGCCGATGGGACCGGTTCCCAGCAGCTCACGGCCCGATTTCGGGTCGGGGCCATTCCACGCCCGGACTCGGCCCCGAACGGCCGACCGTCCGGGAGGATCGACGTTCATCGCCTCATCCGGCGGGGGCTCGATCTCCGGCCGGCCGGCCGGCGTGGAAGTCGCCCCGATCGTTTCCGGGATGGGGACACGACTTTCCAGGGGCGGTGGTGCCACCGGCCGCGATCCGGCAAGGGGGATGGATCACCGCCAGCAACGTCGCCGATACCTGCATGAAACGCACTGAATACCTGTTTGGTTCGGTGACTGCGACCCGGTTTGTCTCGGCCAACGTCACTGTGAGCGGTGCGACTTCCTTGCGCGCCGCTCGGATTTCTCGACGGACCTCTGCGACTCACTCGATTACCCGGTGAGGCGAGGTCCCTGGAGCGCCGAACGGTTGGATTGCCCGCGACGGGACGGTCGAGCCGATACGAGCCCGACGCGCCTGCGACGGGATTCCCGGGCCAACGAAGCGATTCACTCGCTGGCGCGTCGGCTCGTATGCGCAACGAAACCACAAGGTGCCCTGACGCAACGAGGTGACCAATGCCCACCCGCCTTTCGCCATTGCGAGGGCCCCGATGAAATCGGCCAGGCTCTCAGCCTGACGAGGTCCGACCGTCAGGCTGAGGGCCTGACCGACGTTCCTACCGGCGTCCTGCGCCCTGGCCATCATCGGGACAGAGGGTCGTAACGGCTTCTGCGACCTCAGGCCCTCGAGCCTGCCGCTCATGGACCTCGGCAGCCTCGGTCTCGTGCTGGCGCGGAGCCAGCTCCGAAGGAAGTGATCCACGCAGGCGACACCCCGACCGAGGGTGCGCGCCTCGGAGGGGGTCGGCCGGATCGTTCGGCGCGAAAGCTCCGTGCGAACCGGTACGCCCCTCCGAGTCGCTGACGCGGTGGTGCTCCACGACGGCCCCGCCGGCTGCGCCGCGGCCGGACGACGGCCGCACCGCCGGGTCGACCGATGGTGCCGTTCCATCGAGCGAAGCCCGGTCGGGGGGACGGCCCCTTACTCGGCGATCTTGAGGACCACCCGGAATCGCGCCCTGCCGCTCATCATCCGGTCGTACGCCTCGGCCACGCGGGCCAGCGGGTACACCTCGTTCATCGACTTCACGCCGGCCCGTGCGCTGAAGGCCAGGGTATCCTGCGTGTCGATCGAGGTGCCCGAGTACCACCCCCGCACCGAGCGGTTGCCGCTGAGCAGCAGGAGGGGCGAGACCTGCATCGACGGCGCCGCGCCGACGACGATCAGGGTGCCGCGCACCGCCAGCCCGCCCTGAACGGCGCTCATCGCCTCGCCGCTGGTGGCCGTCGCGAGGATCACGGCCGCGCCGCCGAGCTTCTGGAGCTCGGCCGCCGGGTCCTGCGCCTGGCTGTCGATGTAGACCGACGCGCCGAGCTGCCGCGCCAGCGGCTCCTTGTCCGTCCCCCGCGCGATGCCGACGGTGTGGAACCCCATCCGCGCCGCGTACTGGACGCCCAGATGCCCCAGCCCGCCCAGGCCGAGCACCGCGACCACGTCGCCCGCCCGGGCGCCGCTGTTCCGCAGGGCGTTGAAGGTCGTCAGGCCGGCGCACATCAGGGGAGCCGCCTCGACGGGATCCAGGTCGTCCGGCATCCGCGCCACGGCGCTCGCGGGGGCGACCATGTACTCCCCGTAGCCGCCGTCGAACGAGATCCCCGTGATCTGGCCGCGGACGCAGGCGAAGAAATCGCCGCGACGGCAGTGATCGCAATGGCCGCAGTATCCCCCGTTCCAGCCGACGCCCACCCGCTGCCCCGGCGCCAGCCCCTCCACGCCCGGCCCGACCGCGTCGATCACCCCGGCGACCTCGTGGCCCGGCACGCGCGGATACTGGATTCCCGGGAACGCCCCCTCCTTCGCCAGCGAATCGCTATGACAGACCCCGCAGGCCAGCACCCGGATTCGCACCGAGCCGGCGCCGGGCTCGGGGATCGGCCGGTCCACCAGCTCGAACGGGGCGCCGGCGGCGGGAACCTGGGCGACAAGCATCTCTCGTGACTCCGTTGCCTTGGTTTTCGGTTTTCGCGCTCCGGTCCCGACCCCGCGAGCCCCGGGCGGACCACGGCTATCTTATCCCCGGCGGTTCGACGGGCAAGGTGCAGGGCGGCGGCCGACCTAACGCGGCATGGCCGCAACTCCCGACTTCGCCGCCGGATTTCACGCGGAGACGCGGAGAGAATCCGATTTCACGCAGAGACGGCTGAGAGACCCGATCAGGCGGAATCGGGATTTCACGCAGAGGCGGCAGAGACGCAGAGAAAACCGGCCGGTTCGGAGCCCGGATCTTGCCTTCTCTGCGTCTCTGAACTCTCCGCGTCTCTGCGTGAAACTCTTCTCCAATTGGAGACCTCGAGATCGTCTTCTCTGCGTCTCTGCACTCTTCGCGTCTCTGCGTGAAACCCTTCTCCGATTGGTCTTCTCCGCGGCTCTGCGGGAAACGCCTCCTCCGCCAGATGCGCGCACGGCGCAGAGATCCTACGAAGGAAGATTCTATCGGCGGTCGCATCGAAACGCGTCCGTCCACCCGCCGCTCGCCTCGCGACCGAGCCACTCTCCCCTAGCCCCTGCCCCCGGGGCTGGCTTAGAATCGTCCGATGGGTCGTTGGGCGGAACGGTGCGTGCGGTGCGACGAGGCGAGCCAATCGGGCGATGTCGGTCGTCGGGGAATCGGGGGCGCCCTGCTCGGGGCGAATCGGGCGATGATCTGCGTGACCATCGGGCGGGGCCGGCATTCCTCGCTCGCCCAGGAGTGGAAGGAGGCGGCGGAGGCCGGGGTGGACCTGGTCGAGCTGCGGGTCGACTGCCTGCGGCGCGAGCCGGACCTCAAGCGGATCCTCAAGGAGCGGCCCACGCCGATGGTGTTCACCATCCGCCGCGGCGTCGACGGCGGCCTGTGGCGCGGCCCCGAGGAGAAGCGCCAGCAGTTGATCCGCGAGGCGATCGCCGCCGGGGTCGATTACATCGATCTCGAGATGGACGTCGCCCCCAACGTCCGCCGGTTCGGCAAGACGAAACGGATCATCAGCTACCACAACATGAAGACCACGCCGGTCGACGTCCGCGACATCGCCGAGAAGTGCGAGGAGATGGACCCGGACGTCGTGAAGATCGCCACCGCGGCCGAGACCCTGGCCGAGGCCTCGAGGGTGCTGCATCTCGGCGCGCAGGCCAAGGCCCCCACGATCACCATCGCCATGGGCGAGATCGGCGTGTTCACCCGGATCCTCGGCGCCAAGTACGGGGCACCCTTCACCTACGCTGGCTTCAATCCCGAGCGGGTCTTCGCCGCGGGCATGCAGCCCTACGAGGTGCTGAAGAACGACCTGGATTACAACCGGATCAACGCCCAGACCGAGGTCTACGGCGTCCTCGGCGACCCGATCGAGCAGAGCCTCAGCCCGACCATCCACAACGCGGCGTTCCGCCACCTGGGGCTCAACAAGGTGATGGTGCCGTTCCTGGTGCCCGAGGGGCAGCTCCCGACGTTCTTCCAGGAGCTGAAGTGGCTGGAGATCAAGGGGTGCAGCGTCACGATCCCACACAAGGAGGCGCTCGTGCCGCTGCTCCAGCAGAAGGAAGGGGCCGTCGAGCGCACCGGGACCTGCAACACCGTGGTCATCCAGGAGGAGGGCCGGCGGGTCGGCTACAACACCGATTATCGCGCCGCGATGGACTCGCTCGAGGACGCCATGGGCGGCCGGGCAAGCGAGGAGGAGTCGAGCCCGGTGTTCGAGAAGCACGCGATGATCCTGGGCGCCGGCGGGGTGGCCCGGTCGATCGCCTTCGGCCTGGCGCGGCGCGGGGCGAACGTCACGATCACCAACCGGCACGACGACCGCGCAACCCGCCTGGCCGAGGAGGTCGGCTGCCGGGCGATCACCTGGTCGGTGCGGTCGAGCACCCCGGCCGACATCGTCGTCAACTGCACGCCGGTCGGGATGCACCCGAACGTCGACGACACGCCGATGCCGCCGGGGGCCTTCAACCGGCCCAACATGGTCGTCTTCGACACGATCTACCACCCCGAGAACACCATGCTGCTGAAGCTGGCGCGCGAGCGGGGCTGCAAGGGGGTAACGGGCGTGGAGATGTTCCTCCGCCAGGCGGCCTTGCAGTTCAAGCTCTACACCGGGCAGGAGGCGCCGATGGAGGTGATGCGCGAGGCGCTCCGCCGCCGGCTCTCGCCCGTGCGTCACGCATGACCGGCGAGGCGACGCCGGGCTCCGATCCGCCCAGGGGCGCCCGGCCCGGCCGGATCCGGGGCCGCGGGCTGGTGCTGATTGGCGGCCGCGGCACGGGCAAGTCGACCGTCGGCCGGCTGGTCGCCGGGCGCGCCGGCCGGCCGTTCGTGGACTCCGACCGCGAGATCGAGCGCCGCGGCGGGCGTTCGATCCGCGCGATCTTCGAGGAGTCGGGCGAACCGGCCTTCCGCGACCGGGAGCAGGAGGCCCTCGCCCGGCTCGCGGCCGAGGTGCCGGGGGCCGTCCTGGCCACCGGCGGCGGGGCCGTCCTGCGCGAGGCGAACCGAGAGGTCCTCCGCGGGTTCGGGCTCGTCGCCTGGCTGACCGCCGATCCCGCCGAGATGGGCCGACGGCTCCAGGCCGACCGGACGGGACTGGCCGGCCGGCCCGCCCTCACGCCGGCCGGCACGCTCGACGAGCTCGTCGCCGTGCTCGCGGCACGCGAGCCGCTGTACGCCGGCCTGGCCGACGTCACGATCGCCACCGACGGCCTGTCGCCGGCCGAGGTCGCCGAGGCCCTGCTGGCGCTCTGGCCCGGGGAGGGCCCGCCATGCTGAGCGCCTGGCCGGTCCTGGCGTCGCTGGCGATCGGGTTCTTCCTGATCGGCACGGTCGTCGGCAGCTTCCTGAACGTCTGCATCTACCGGATCCCGTGGGAGAAGAGCGTCGTCTGGCCGGGCTCGCACTGCCCGCGCTGCTGGTCGGCCATCGAGCCGCGCGACAATATCCCCATCGTGAGCTGGCTGGCGCTCCGGGGCGAGTGCCGCCGGTGCGGATCGGCGATCTCGATCCGCTATCCCCTGGTCGAGGCGCTCGTCGGCCTGCTGTACCTCGGCGCGTTTATGCTCGACGTGGCCGCGGCGCCCCGGGCCGCGTGGGGCCAGTTCACGACGACCCAGCTCGTCGCGGCGGCCTATCACGCGATCTTCCTGTCGCTCCTGGTGGCCGCGACGTTCATCGACTTCGACCTGATGATGATCCCCGACCAGATCACGGTGACGGGCATGGTCGTCGGCCTGGCGATGGGCACCGCCTGGCCGGGGGTCCGGCCGTCGCCGTCGGGCGCCGCGACCCATCTCGGCGGGTTCCTGACCGGCCTGGGGGGCCTGATCGTCGGCGCGGGACTGACCCAGACGATCCGCGCGACCGCCGGCTTCGTGTTCCGCCGCGAGGCGATGGGCCTGGGCGACGTGACCCTGCTGGGGATGATCGGCGCCTTCATGGGATGGCAGGCGGCCGTGCTCGCCTTCTTCCTGGCGGCGTTCCTCGGCCTGGTGCCCGCGGCATGGAAGTTGTTGAACTACCTGAGAAAATGGATCGGCGGCGGCCAATTATCGAGCTCCGACCGCGAAATTCCTTATGGACCCTACCTCAGCATGGCGGCGGCCCTCCTGCTCTTCGCCTGGCCCTACGCCTGGAGCGGCTGGGCCGAAGGCCTGTTCCGGACGATGCGTGTGTTATTCTGGTGGGTACTGGGGGTGGAGAACATCCGGGAATGATCCGCGATGCGGGCGAAGCGGCCCGCCGCCGACGGACCTCGCGGGCGGCGTCTCGGATCGGGTCGTTTCGTCTCGTCAGGTCTCGTCTCGGCCCACGCGGAGGACGTCCGGCTCGACGCCCCGCCCCCCTGTCGGAGGGAACCCATGGCTTACCAGTACAAGCGGCGCAGGCCCTCGATCATCCGGAACTTCTGGGTCTATCGCCGGCTGGTCGGCACGGCGGTCCTGCTCGGACTGATGCTCTGGTTCATCTGGGCCAATGACGAGAAGGTCACCGTGGCCTTCCCGTTCGGCCTGGGCAGCCTGACCAGCACGACCGGCATCGTGATCCTCCTCAGCGCGCTCGTCGGATCCGTCGTGACCATCCTGGCCACCACGGTCGTCTTCGCGCTGCGACGGCTCCGCAGCACCCCCGCGCCGCAGGATCCGCCCAGCCCCTCCGAGCCGCCCCCGGACCTCCCTCCGCCCGACTACGCGGCGAAAACCACCGAGGGCTTTCCGAATGCTCACTGGCCGGATTGACGATAAGAGATGAAGAGAATTCGTCTCTCGGGCGCGGCGAGCCGCCCTCCCGGAGCGCCCGGTCTCACCGGCCACTCTGGTCGCCGCGCGACCCTCCGTCAATGCGATCGGGGCCCAAACGTGTCGCCTGGAACCTCGCTGCCAACAACCTCGGATTCGTCCCGGGCGGACGCCTCGTCGACGGCCGGCGCTCGGCCCGCCGTCTCGGCCCGCGCGACCTCGGCTGTCCGCCTCGCGCCGCGATCGCGACGAAGGCGGGTCGCGGCGATGGTCGTGCTCGCCGGCGCGGGCCTGGCTTCGGCCGGATGCTCGGGGCAGTCGCCGTTCCTCGCCGGCCCGACGCGGGGCCAGATGAAGGCGAGCCTCGCCCACCTCGAGTACGAGAACTCCCAGATCAAGCGGGACCTGGCGAAGCTCCGCCGCGACAACCGCGAGATGGAGGACCGCCTGGTCCAGCAGGAGCAGGACAACGGCGAGCTCACCGCCCGGCTGGACGACGCGCGGAACCTCCTCCGCGACCGAGGGCTGGAGCCCTCCGACCGCGCCATGGCCGGCCGCGAGCCCTCGCCCGACGACGCGGCCGGGCCCAGGACGATCCCCGCCGGCCGCTCGAACCGCAAGGGGCGCCGGCAGCCGTTCGCGCGAATCCCGGGCCAGTTCGCCCCGGCCCCCGCGGAAGCAGAACCGGCCGAAGAGGACCAGTCGCTCGGGCCGCCCCAGCCGGCCTCGAATCCGGGCACCGAGGCCGACTCGACTCGCCTGCACTTCGACGACGAGGCCGAGCCGCACACGTCGTACAACGCCCCGCAGCGCTGGAGCCCGGTCGCGGTCAGCCCGGGGAGCACCACCTCGCGCGTGCGTTAAGCGGGGCCTCGCAAGGGGAAAAGTCGCGTGGGCATTGCCCACCGGCCGAGGCCAGGCCATCGCCGGTGGGCGACGCCCGCCCGACTCGATCCCGCCATCTTGCCTGGATCGCCTTCAGAAACCCCGAGAAAATGGGGACAGGCTCCTGGAAGACCCGAACTCGACCGCCAGTTCCGACGTCGTCAGGCCGCGCCCGGCCCGACCGCGTCGGCCTGGCGGACCTCTTTCGGGAAGACGACGGTGACGGTTGTCCCCTGCCCCTCGACAGAGGTCAGGCGGATCTCCCCGCCGAGCTGCACGACCAGCTCGCGGCAGATGGCGAGCCCGAGGCCGTTGCCCTCGACGGCCGAATGCTCGTCCCGGGCCAGCCGGTAGAACGGCTGGAAGACCATTTCGAGGGCCTCCGGCGGGATGCCGGGCCCGGAGTCGGCCACGGTGACCGACCAGGAATCGGCCGCCACCTTACCAGTGACGCGCACCTGGCCTCCCACTGGCGTATATTTCAGGGCGTTGGAGACCAGGTTGCCGAGGATCTGCTGGCACCTCGAGGCATCCGTGACCACGGGGGAGTCGGACGGATCCAGGCCCGTCTCCCAGCGGATATGCCGGGTCGCCGCGACCCCGGCGAAGTGGCGCGAGATCTCGTGCAAGAGCGCACCGACCGTGAACGTCCCCAGGCAGAGCGGGCGCGAACCCTGGACGATCCCGGCATAGTCGAGATAGCTGCGGGTGAGCTGCAACATGTCGTCGCAGAGCGTCACCATCGTGAGCAGGTGGCCCCGCTGATCGGGCGTGAATCCGGCCGCCGGCTCGCCCAGGAGCAGGTCGAACCCCGCCTTCAGGGAGGTCAGCGGCCGGCAGAGCTCATGGCTGAGGCTGGAGAACGCCCAGCGCAGCTCCCCGCGGTCGATCGGGGACTCCGTGGGGTCGCGGCCCGGCGCGGGGCGGAATACGTTGGTCTGGACATCCATGGCCTGAGCTTCCCTGTTGCGCCTCGGCAATTCAGATCAACGAGGTTTCCCGTCATCGAGGCGGATACGATCCTTCGTGGGCGGCCGTTCGATCCTGGACTCCTGCAAGGCAAGGACGCGAAGTCAAGAGACGACGATCTGGTTGGCCAGGAGGGGGTGCCCGTCCGTGAGGTCGAGGACCGCCTGGTGGGCCAGTTGCTTGGCGTGATAGGTGCGCGAGCGGCCCCTGAGGATGATCATGTCGTCCGAGTAGACGACGTGGAGGTCGCGGATGCGGCCGCTGGCGACGCGATTGATGTGCCCCTCGATGAACTGGGCGAGCTCCTTGTGGCTCTTGCCCAGGCCGAATCGCCGGAGCTCTGTCCCCGACTCATACAGCGGCATGCCAGTCTCCCACATCGTAAGCTTCGCGATCGAGGCGACGCCCGCGGAAGAGGACGGTGCCGATCGAGAGATCGCGAGGGAGTCCCGGGCCGGCCGATGCCCGAGCTTGCGGGAATGGGCCGGGTATCCTCGCCATGGGGAGAAGTGCCTGGTCCATACCATCCGTGATCCCAACCGGCAGACACTTACCACTAGAGGTAGAGCAGCAGGGCCGGGGAAGGAGCGGTGAAAACTCCACGGGTTCCTTCCGAGTACCGGGTAGGATAACGAGCGATTGAACCAACGTCAAACAAAATCCGCGGCGCGCGACAATTCGACGGCTCTCGACGATTCGGGTCCCGGCGATTCGAGGTCGATTTCCGGCTCGGCGGGACACCGGCGCGGCGGGATTATTCGCCGTGCGACAGCTCGGAATGGCGGCGGAGCGGGCGAAGGCCCGTGGTGCCGCCACCGCCCTGGTTGGGGGCCTCGAGCAGCTCGTCGGTCTGGATGATCGATTCGGCCAGCTTCGCCATGGGGATGCGGCGATCCTGGCTCTGGCGCTGGAGCAGGCGGAACGCCTCGCTCTCGTTGAGGTGCCGGCGGGACATCAGGATGCCCTTGGCCCGCTCGATCAGCTTGCGTTCGCGCAGGGTCGACTTGAGCTCGTCGACGTCGTCCTGGAGCGCCTTGAGCTCGCGGGCGCGGGCCACCGCCACCTGGAGGGCGGCGTGGAGGCTCGGGTTGGTCGCCGGCTTGAGCAGGTACGAGATCACCCCGTCCTCGACCGCCTGGTCGATGAGGTTGGGATGGCCGTGCGCCGTCAGGATGATGACGGGCGTCCCCGGGTCCACCGCGATCTGCCGCGCCGCCGAGAGGCCGTCGAGCCCGGGCATCTCGATGTCGAGGAAGATCGCGTCCGGCAGCGTCCGCCGGCACATCTCGATGGCGCGCTGCCCGTCGTTCACGACGGACACCACGTCATACCCCAGGGATTCGAGCTGGTTCTGCAGTCCGACCGCGACTGGTTTTTCATCGTCCGCGATCACCACACGATAAGGCCGAGTCATCGCCGTATTCCTCTCGTAACACGATCCGAGTGGGGAGGACCGATGGAGCTGCAAATTCTGTTCCCATTTCGCGGAAAACCGGATCTTCGCGTCCGATGGCTTGACCGGGGGCCTGGCGGCCTCGCGCGGGCCGGGATCCCTTGACGCCGCGGCGTGGCCTGGCACAATGCCGCCCGTCGGACCCCCCGGTCCAGGATTCCCGGCGTCGCGGCGCTGGCCGTTGGTGGAGGATCATCGGGATCGTGGCCCATCATTCATGGACGGTCCTGGCATTCGACGACCTGACGGTGGGCGACGAGTGGGAGAGCCCGCGTCGGACGCTCACCCAGGCGGAGATCGTGCTGTTCGCGGGACTCTCGGGCGACTTCAACCCGATTCACGTCGATCATCACGCGGCCGAGCACGGCCCCTTCGGCCGGCCCGTCGCCCACGGTCTGCTCGGCCTGGCGATCGCCTCGGGGCTCTTCAGCCAGGCGCCTCGGCTCGATACCCTCGCCTTCCTCGCCATCCTGGAGTGGAAGTTCCACCAACCGCTCTTCCCCGGCGATACCATTCATGGGGTGTCGCGCGTGGAAGCCCTCGAGCCCAGCGGCGGCGGACGCCGCGGCATCGTGACCTGGCACCGGAAGGTCTTCAATCAGGACGACCGGCTCGTCCAGGAAGGTCGCACGCAAACCCTGGTCCGGGCCAGGCCCAAAAAATCGAAGCCCTCGCGGGACACGATCGTCGGCGATCCCACTCCTCAATGATGCTGATGTCGTAACCCGGCTGTCTTCAACGGGTCAACAAGGATTGTAGCACCCCGCGACCCCCGCGACGATCCCAATCCCGGCGCCGCGGCGAATTTCTTCGGCCTGGCGGGCCGCGGCCGACGCCGGCGCGCCGGGCGATTGACTCGGTCGCGACGGGCCGTCCATGATGTTAGGGCCTTCCCCGAGCCGGGCCGGCGCGGGGCGAGCCCCGGCCGTCGTCCGCGCCGGACGGGGCCGGGCGCGGGCGAATCGGATCGGATCAGGACGGGTCGGGCGGGGGCAGGTGACAGCGATGTCCGAAGTATCGGGACGCACGGTGGCGCTGGTGACCGGGGCCGCGCAGGGGATCGGGCTGGGGATCGCGCGGTCCCTGGCGGCCGCCTCATACAGGGTCGTGCTGGCCGACGTCGAGCGCCAGCGGGTCGAGGAATCGGCCGGCGCCCTGGCCGCGGAGGGCCTCGCCGCCGTCGGCGAGCACCTGGACGTCACCCGCTCCGAGGACTGGGCCCGCGCCGTCGAGCGGACGCGCGACCGCTGGGGCGGCCTCGACGTCCTGGTCAATTGCGCGGGGATCAGCCCGCGCGGGTCGATCGAGTCGACCGACGAGGCGCTGTGGGACCGGACCCTGGGGATCAACCTCAAGGGGGCCTGGCTGGGGATCAAGGCCGCCCTGCCGCTGCTGCGCGCGAGGCGGGGGACGATCATCAACATCGGCTCGGTCCGCGCGACGCGGCCGATCCCGGGGCTGTTCTCGTACGTCGTCAGCAAGGCCGGGCTGTGGGGGCTGACCCAGCAGGTCGCCGTGGAATGCCTGAACGAGGGCGTGACCTGCAACATGGTCGCGCCCGGGTGGGTCGACACGCCGGGCGAGCGGGTGATCCAGGCCCGGCACGGGCGGCCCGACTTCCCCGAGGGGCTGCGCAACCTCACCACGGCCGACGAGATCGGGGCGGCGTGCGTGTACCTGGCGTCGGAGCCGGCGCGGAAGATCAGCGGGGTGATCCTGTACCTCGACTCGGGCCTGCACGTCGCCGACGACGCCGGGATGGTGCACCTGCCCGGCCGCGACCGGAATCCCTACGAGCAACGGCTCTGATTCACGAGCCCGCTGATGCTTTCCGGTCGGTCCAGGCGGGCGAGGCTCCGTCCCAGCCCCGGCGACAGGCTGGCGCGGAGCCTCGCCCGCCCGGGAACCGGACCGCATCAGCGGGTTGGTGTAGGAGACCGGGCCCCGGCCGGCCTGGACCCGTCGGGGCGGAAGAGACGCGACCGCGCCGGATCCGGCCGGGGGCTTCCCGGACGAATCGGCGCGGGTCGGTTGTCGGCGGGATGATCGGGCGGCGGCGGGATGAGAGGGAGGCGGGCGGCCGTCCGGTCAGACCATTTCCTTCAGCGGCTTCAGCGCGAGCGCCTTGACGACGTTCCGCGCGGGCTTGGCCGGATAGTCCTGCATCTGCTTGGTGAACGGGTTCATCTTGCGCTGGGCCTTGGTGGCCGGCTTGCGCTGGACCTTGATCTTGAGCAGGCCGGGGATGATGAAGACGCCCGGGCCCTTCTTCCCCAGGTCGTTCTTGATCAACTCGGCCAGGCCGTCGAACAGCGACGAGACCTGCTTCTTGGACAGGCCGCTCGACTCCGACAGCTTCGTGAAGATCTCGGCCTTCGTGCGGGACTTGGCCTTCTTGTCGGCGCCGGCGGGGGCCGCCTTCGCCTCGGCGGCCTTCGGTGCGGCTTTCTTGGCCATGGGGAATTCTCCTCCTGTGGGGATCTGTTGCTCGCCTCGCGCGGACGGGACCGGCCAGGTCCTCCGCTGCTGCTCGTCGCGACCGAGGCGCCTGAAGATCGTTTTCGACGATTATGCCGGAAACATCCAGCAAAACCACGGGAAAACCGTGGTTTTCGCCCAGAAACCCCGAGAAAATGGGGGAGAAACGGTCCGGCGGACGGGAATCTCGGGCAAAACCGCGATCGCGCGAGGGGCGGATCAGACGGCGATCCGCTGGCGGCGGGGTTCGAACCCCATCAGGAATCGGCCGGTGGCCGAGATCATCGCGACCTGGAAACCGGCCCCGGCGTAGGCCTCGGCGCTGCGGGTCGCCTGGGCGAAGTCGGTGAACGAGCGATGCATATGGAATGTCCCGTCGCTGACCCGCAACAGGACCGTCGGGCTATCGGAATGCACGGTCGGCCTCATGGTGGTGAGCTCCCGATGAATTCGGGGTCGCCTCCGCAATCGTCGAAGGATCCCCAGAGCGCGAGCATCGGCCGGCCCGCGGCGATGCCTCGCCGATCCCGGGCCGACCGTCGGAGGCCGTCTCCGGCCTCATCACACCCTTCCTACGGCCCGGCCGGCGTTTTGTGCCTCCCCTTGCCGGATTTTCCGGCCGGAACCGCCTTGCTCGGCGTGCAAGTCCCGCGCCGATCCGTCGGATCGGCCTAGTCGCCGGCCGCCTTCGTCGTCGACCGGCGGCGGTCGGGGACGCCGTGAATCCGGGCGGCGGTGCCTCCAGCCGGGGCGGGCTCGACGACGATGGTGTTGGCGTTCCCCTGGCGCTCGATCGTGCGCGTCCGGTGGCCCAGGGCGTTCAGGGCCTCGATCGTCGCGCCGGGCCACGACCTGGCGCCGCCCTCGAGGTTCAGGGCATCGGGGAACCACTGGTGATGGGTCCGCGGCGCGTCGACCGCCGCGCGGGGATCCAGGCCGAACTCCAGCAGGTTCAGGACGACCCAGAGCGTCGTATTCGGGATGGTCCGGCCGCCGGGCGAGCCGGTGACGACCCGGACGCGGCCCTCCTTCAGCACCAGGGTCGGCGACTGCGAGCTGAGCATCCGCTTGCCCGGCTGGATGCGATTGGCCGGGGTGCCGATCCAGCCGCGCGCGTCGGTCCGGTCGGGGATCAGGTTGAAGTCGCCCATCTCGTTGTTGAGCAGGAACCCCGCGCCCTCGACCACGCACTTGGCGCCGTAGGAATCCTCGAGGGTGTAGGTCATCGCCACGGCGCCGCCGGCGGAATCCAGGGTCGAGAAATGCGTGGTATGCTCCCCCTCGGCGGGCAGGATGGGGAAGTCCGCCAGGGTGGCGCTGGGGGTGGCGCGATCGCCGATGGTGCGCGCCAGCCCGTCGGCGAAGGGCTTCGAGGTCAGCTCGCCGACGGGCACGTCGACGAAGTCGGGATCGGCCAGCCGGGTGGCCCGGACGAAATAGGCTCGCCGCATGGCCTCGGCCACCCGGTGGAGCGTGCGCGGCGAGTCGCGGCCGTCGGCCCGCAGGTCGAACCGCTCGAGCATGTTGAGGATCAGCCCGACGGTGACGCCGCCGGACGAGGCCGGCGGTGCGCCATAGACGTCGAAGCCGCGGAAGGTGGTGTGCACGGGCGGCCGCACGTGGGCCGCGTACGACTTCAGGTCATCGCGGGTGACGAACCCGCCGTGGGTCTCCATGTAGCGCGCGATCAGCTCGGCGGTGCGGCCGGTGTAGAACTCGTCGGCGCCGCCGGAGGCGATCCGTTCGAGGGTGGCGGCCAGGTCGGGCTGGACGAGGCGGTCGCCGGACTGCCAGGGACGGCCGTCGGGCCGTCCCAGCGCGGCGACGGTCTCGGGATAGTCGCCCAGCCGGCCGAAGTCGCCCGATGGCCCGCGGCGCCCGGAGCGGCCGGCCTCGTCGCGGCCGAGCTGCCGGTTGAGGCCCGAGGCCAGGTCCTCGGAGATCGGGAATCCCTCGCGCGCCAGCCGGACGGCCGGGCGGACGAGCTCGGCCCAGGGACGTTTGCCCCAGCGGGCGTGCGCGAGCGCCAGTCCGCGGACGGTCCCGGGCACCCCGGCCGCCCAGGCGCCGGTGCGATACCGGGCCCGGGGCTTGCCGTCGGGGCCGAGGTACATCCTCGCGGTGGCCGAGCGCGGGGCCGTCTCGCGGAAGTCGACGGCGACGACCTCGCGGCGGTCGGGCAGGTAGGCGACCAGGAAGCCGCCGCCGCCGATGTTGCCGGCCTCGGGGAGCGTCACGGCCAGCGCGAAGGCCGTCGCGATCGCCGCATCCACGGCGTTGCCGCCGTCGCGGAGGACCGCGCGGCCCGCCTCGGCGGCGTTGGCCTCCTGCGCCACGACGACGTGCCGGCCGAAGACATCGCCCTCCGACCGGGCCCATGCGGCCGGTGTCGTCGCCGTCGCCATCGCCATCGCGCCGATGAGGACCGCCCAGCCAATCCGGGTTGCTCGCTTCATTGGAGGTTCACCAACAGGTGGAGTTGAATGGATGGGATGCGGTCGGATCGGCCCGGGTCGGCCGCGGGGCTGCGGCGGCGGGCCGGGCGCGGGTCCTTCGCGGATCGCGGATCATCTTAACCCGATCGCGGTCGGATTTCCTCAAGCCGGAATTGCGATTGACCGAAACGCCGCGAGGCGCTAGAGTCTCGCCCCGTCGCCGGACGCCCGGGAAGGGCGAGGATCGCGGCGTGAACCAGAGGGAATTGGGGGGACGCCACGTGAAGATCGCAGGGAAACGCGGGCGCGGATCGCGGCTGATGGGCATCGGGCTGGCCGTCCTGGCGGTGTCGGGGACGCGCGCGGCATGGGCGCAGCAGGCCGGCGACCCGCGGTTGGATTTGACGCCGCCGGCACCCCACGCGCAGAACCCGGGGCCGCGGCAGCCGGCCCGGCCAACGGACCTCCGCACGATCCCGGCGGGGACCGTCCAGGTCAAGGCGATCCCGGTCAACCCGTCGGACGCGATCGCGCTGGTGAACAACCAGCCGATCACCCGCCAGCAGCTCGCCGACGAGTGCGTGGCGAAGAAGGGGAAGGAAATCCTCGACGCGATGATCCGCCGGGTGATCATCGAGCAGGCGATGGCCCGGGCGAACCTGGCCGTCACGCCCGCCGAGATCGACGAGGAGATCGACGCCATCGCGGCGCGATTCGGCATCCCCCGGGAGGGCTGGCTCCGCACGCTGGACAAGGAGCGGGGCATCAGCCCGGCGCAGTACGCCCGCGAGATCGTCTACCCGGCGATCGCGTTGCGAAAGCTCTGCGCCAATCGCGTGCAGGTGACCCCCAGGGACCTGAAGGACGGCTTCGAGGCCAAGTACGGCGAGAAGCTCAACGTCCGGATGATCCTGGTGAACACCCAGAACAAGGCGCTGGAGATCTGGGAGGACCTGCGGAAGAACACCGGGGCGTTCGAGACAGTGGCCAAGGAGCAGTCGATGGACCCCGGCACCCGCGCGATGGGCGGCCTGGTCCCCCAGCCGATCAGCCGGCACGCCTACCCGCAGAACCTCAGCGACGCGGCCTTCCACCAGCTCGTCGACGGCGATCCCCGCGACCGCGACCCGTCCCACAAGCCGAAGGACGGGGATATCACCGGCCCGATCCAGGTCGACGAGCACGCCTGGGTGATCCTCCGCCGCGAGGGTCTCGAGGCGGCCCGGAAGGTCGGCTCGCTGAAGGACGAGCACGTCCGCCAGAGCGTCTACGAGGACATCTACCAGGTCAAGCTCCAGGAGGCGATGGAGAAGTTCCTCCACGAGCTGCTCAAGCAGGCCGCGGTCGAGAACCGGCTGACCGGCGCGGTCAAGCTGGCCAACGAGGAGAGTGAGAAGGAATACCAGGTCGACGGCGACGCCAAGCTGATGGGCGACAAGAACAAGGACGGCTCCGTCAACCGGACGAACGCGCCGGCCGTGACGGCGTCCCCGTCGTCGCCGAGCATCCCGGCGCCGGCCGCGCTCTCGCCCGAGGCGGCCCGGCAGTTCCGCCCGCTCAAGCCGGGCGGCAACCCGCCGGGCAGGGCGGCGACGACGACCGCCCCGGCGCAGGGCGGCGGCGGTCAGTGATCGCGGGCGCCCGGCGAGCCTGAACGCGAGGCGACACTCCGAGGGGACCGGCCGTCCGTCGAGCCGGTCCCCTCTCACGCGCGCCGGGACGTCCGTCGCCCCTGGACATGGCGGCGGACTTGCCCGATAGTGGGGTCGGACCACGAACCGCGGCCCCGAGCATCACCAGAGTGAGTCATCCATGGCCGGCCCCCAGCCCCCGCACCAGCGCGTCGAGCTGCGCGACTACATCCGCGACATCCCCGATTTCCCCAAGCCGGGCATCGTCTTCAAGGACATCACGCCGCTGCTGTCGGCGCCCGAGGCGTTCCGCGCGGCGATCGACGAGCTCGAGCGGGCGTTCGCCGGCCGGGGCATCCAGACGATCGCCGCGGCCGAGGCGCGCGGGTTCATCTTCGGCGCCCCGCTGGCCGTGCGCATGGGCGCCGGGTTCGTGCCGATCCGCAAGCCGGGCAAGCTGCCGCACGCCACCCTGGCCGTCGAGTATCAGCTCGAGTACGGCAACGACCGGCTGGAGGTCCACACCGACGCCTTCGGGCCCGGCCG
>DAIDHB010000362.1 GCA_027452145.1 Planctomycetales bacterium | reverse complement strand
TCTGCCGCTCGTCGTCGGTGAGGGTCAGCACGGGCTTGGGGCGACCACCTTTATTCATCATGTTTCTCCTTTATTGGATTATATGATGAATCCTGCGATAGAACAAGGTTGGTCGGCGAATTTCTAACTCAGGACACTAGGAGGTGGCCTCGGGCCTGGGCCATATCCGTGTCGGGATCTCGGGGAACACGCCGGCCTTCGCCGTCGAGGCGATCGGCTCCTGGTGGGCTCGCTACGGCCGCGAGCGATATCGGGGGGCCGAGGAGCTCCTATCCTGGCCGACGGCGGCGGCGGCAACGGCCATCGTCCCCGGCTGTGGAAGGCCCGGCTGCAGGAGCGGATCGCCGACCTGTACGGGCTGCACGTGACGGTCTGCCACTACCCGACGGGTGCGTCGAGGTGGAACCCGGTGGAGCACCGGCTGTTCGGCCCGGTGAGCATCAACTGGGCGGGCCAGCCGTTGCGGAGCCTGGCGACGATGCCGGGCTGGATCCGTGGGGCGGAGGTAGGCGGTGCGAGCGTGACGGCGAGCCTGGACCGGGCGGAGTATCCGACTCGGGTGAAGGTGACGGACGAGGAGATGAGGCGGCTGGACCTGGAGCGGCATGAGGTCTGCCCGGAGTGGAACTACACGATCAGCCCCCGAAACACGCAACTGCTGAACTGATAGAGTTCAATGCGAAGTTGGAACTTGATTCTGAATGGCCCCTATGCGGGCTGACGGGTCATCACGCGACGGTCTCCGGCTCAATCTCCGAATCCGGCCCGGCCGGCATTCAGCGCCTGATCCGACGCGCCGGGCACTCAAGCATGGCACACGCGGAGTGGCCGACGCTACGCCCCGTCGCTTACCGGCGAGACTGACGTTGCTCCAGCGCATCGTTGACCGCCAGCCGGATCGACTGCGCCCCGATGGTGGATGCCGGGGCCGCCCGCTCCATGATTCCGGGACGCCTCGCCGGGCATCACCAACCTGGGACGACATCGCCGAGGCTCGGCGTCTCGGCCAGGGGGTCGAAGGCCCGCCGGACTTCGCCTTCGCTCGTCACGGCTTGCAGGAGCCCGGCGTTCAGCGGGGCCTGGAACATGATCCCGATCTGGCAGGGTCGCGGGGCGCGGACCACCACAGCGTCGAGCCACCCGGCCTCCGGGATCTTCTCGAACAGCATGCAGATGCGGCGGCCGATCGTGATCACGATACCCGGGGATATCAGGCCCCCGTCGGCGCTGATGTCCAGGACCTTAGCAGGCATCATCCACTTCTCATCGACGTCCATGATCACCACTTCCGTGCCCCGCGACGCCGGGGTGGTCCGGCAACTGCGCCGTCTCTCAATCGCAACAGCCATGCTGAGACCTCGCTCTCCTATGGGAATCGAATGCAGCCGTGAAGGCGAAGGACCTGAGAATCATAGAACACCGTCAGGCCGTCGTGCCCGATTGACCGTCAGCCCCTTCCCCCCGCGCACCGCACCCCATCGCCCGAAGTTCGTCAGTCGCTCTCCGGCCCCCCGGCCCCGCCGATGAGGCCGGCACGCTCCGAGGCGAGCTCGACCGCGATTCGGAGCCGGTCGACGCCGGCGATCGGCCAGCACAGCAGCGCCGGCGTCAACCACTGTGCGACATCCGATGGCGGCCGTTGATATGCCAGATGCTCCACGGCGTTTTGCGGTCGCCGCCATGGCGTTGCCGTTGATGAAGCGGTTGGAGTACGAGAACGCGTTGTAGCTGTGCCCGCCGGAGCCGCCCAGGAGCCCCACCCAGACCAACACCGCCGACAGGACGATTAGGAACGCCCGGAAGCCCGCGCTCGGCAGGAGCGCCGTCGTCCGTGTCGAAGTCCCGCCCCACCGGTGGTCGAACTTGGTAATCTCCGCCAGCTGGGCCGCCCCGGCAGGCAATCCGGCAGGCGACTCGGGACCGCATGACGTCCGGGAGTTCGTCGAGCTCCTACCCGTGGTCGGGCCGAAGCCCGCCGGGGTCAAACGTACAGTTCCGGCCGGGGGCTTCCGGGACCCCGCCGCGCCGTGGTATCGTGGCACGACACGTCTGAATCCAGACGCCGACCAGCAGGAAGGGTGCGCCATGCTGACGACCCCGCGGGGCCCCGACGAGGCGCCCGAGGCCGACGAGCCCGGGCTGTTCGACCTGGCGTCCTACTCTATCGAGCCCCGGATGGAGACGTTCCTGACCCGGTCGGGCGACCTGTCAATGGACTTCGTCGACCAGATCGAGGGGTGGATCCACTGGTACGACCGGGATGGAATCAGAGAGCGGGCCGGCCGGTTCCGGGTCCTGGTGTTCCGGGTCGAGCAATCCGTCCTATCCGGCTGCCGGGCGTACCTCCTGATGAACGGCCACAGCCCGATGGCGTCCTATCTGCACTCAGTCCTGTTCGACAAGCGGACCGGCGAGATCCGCGAGCCCATCGCGGACCGCTACCGGCTCACCAGCGGCCGCATCGTGGTCCTGGACTCGATCGAACTGCTGCCCCAGCACCGCAGCCGCGGGGTCGGACTCGGGGTCGCGGCCCGACTGATCGACCTCATCGCCCCGGAGAGCGGCACCCTGGTGGCCCTGATCCCCGGTCCGCAGCAGTGCCGCGCCGGCTACGGCGAGAGTCGTCACCGAGACCAAGAGGCGGAACGAGCCCTCACGGCCGCGATGCAGTATGACGACCTGCCCCCGGACTCCCCGGCGATCCGCCGCCAGCTCGTACGCCACTGGGCCCGCCTGGGCTTCACCCGGATCGGCCGGTCCGGCGTCATGGGCCTGAGCACATCCGACGGGCGCCCGTCGATCCGCCTCCTGGGCGAGGAAGCCGTCTGACGGCGCGATCCGCGCCGCAGCGGCCATGACAGGGGCGCCCCCGGGAGGTCGAGACGCCTCGGCCTGAGGTCAGGATTGCGGGCTCGTCGCGGGACACCGGGGATCGGCACCCGAGTTCATGGTGGCCGTTGCGGACTTGCATACGTCCCTGGCCGCTCATGGGGCCAAGCAAGTCCCCGGCGTCCGCCGGCCGGGCCGCCTTCCCCCGCAGGCGATGCGGTAGCCGACTCGGGACTGCATGTCGTCCGGGAGTTCGTCGAGCATCGCCACTATGGTCGGGCCGTACCGGGTCGGGGTCAAGCGTACGGTTTCGACCGAGTCGTCATCATCCGGGAACACCGAGTCCCGGGACCGCCCGGGCATCCCGGGTCTATCACCTCGGCGGGGATCCTGGCGGTCGTCCCGGGCCTCAACCCGCCGCTCGCGGCGGGATCGCCGCGACGTCCGGCTCGTCGAGCGATCGGGCGTGTGTCGTTCGATCGCGCCCCGTTCGCTTCGAGTGATACAGGGCACGGTCCGCCGCGTCCAGTATGGGCCGCGGGCCGGCGAAGGCCAAGGCGGAGTCGGCGGTCGCTACCCCCAGGCTCGCCGTGACGGGGCGCAGCGACCACGAGTGCGCGGCGATTGCAGACCGGAGTTCCTCGGCCAGGGACGATGCCTCCTCGGCCGCCGATCCGGGCAGCAACACGAGGAACTCCTCGCCGCCGACCCTGTAGGCGGTCCCCGTCGCTCCCGTGCCCGAGCGCAGCAGAGTACCGATGGTCCGGAGGACGTCATCCCCCGCCGCATGGCCGAAGGAGTCGTTGTAAGCCTTGAAGCGATCGATGTCGATCGCGATGGCCGAGCAGGGGCGGCCCGCCGTCATCATCGCCGGCAGCGCCTCGTCGAGGCCACGGCGATTGGAGAGCCTGGTCAGGAAATCGGTCCTCGCCGCGGCGCCGAGCTGCCTGACGCTGTCCTCCAGCTGCCTCTGGACGTCCAGGATGCGGCGGGCGATCCCCAGCCGGACGACGAGCTCGTCCTCGTCTACCGGCTTGGTGAGGAAGTCGTCGGCGCCGGCCTCGAGGCCCTCGAGGCGATCGGACCGGCCGGTGCGACCCGTCAGCATGATGACGTAACGATAATGTCCGCCCCTCTGGCCGCGGATGCGACGGCAAAGCTCCGGCCCGTCGCCGCCGGGCATCATCCAGTCGGTGATGATGAGCCTCCAGTCCTCGCGGGAGAGGATCTCCCAGGCGGCGTCCCCGCCGGAGACCAGGCGAGCCTCGTGGCCGAGTCCGGCCAGGGTCCAGGTCAGCGCCATCCCGATGGTTTTCTGGTCTTCGACGACGAGGACATTCATGGAGCACCGAGCTCGTCCTGCGCAGGCGGGCGAAATCGGATGGATCACGCGACGTCGCGGACCCATCGGCATGCCTGCTAACCGAAACCGTAGGCCGGTGCGGATTCCTGGTCAAGGGAGGCCCGAGAGCGACGCTACGACCCCTCCTGCGTTCCTTTCTGTCGGCGGCTTGTGGCGTGTGCGTCCCGCGGCGCGGCCGCGACGAGGGGCTGACCCGGTTGGCGCGGCCGCGGGCGATGAGCGTCACGTTGAGCCGGACGAGAGAGCGGTGGCGGCAATCGCGGTATCGGTGATGCCGGGCGCCGCCCGTCGATGATCCGAAATCATGCCTCATGGACCCGAACGCTGGGCGGCGTACCGGCCAACCGACGGGTGTCGAGCCGCGTCGCAGGCCGCCGCCCACGATCCGAGGCCGTCCCCGCGTCCGGATCTCGCGCGATCCCGGCGCCGGTCGCCGGCATCGCGGCAGGGGCGGTCCGTCGATCGGCCGCTCGGAAGGCAGCGACCTCCTCATAGCTCACGGCAGGTCGA
>DAIDHB010000361.1 GCA_027452145.1 Planctomycetales bacterium | reverse complement strand
CCGCTCGGGCCTCGCTCGGTTCGCCGGCGGTTACGGGCATGGCGTGGCGGTTGGCGACGTTGACAACGACGGCCGGCCGGATCTGTTCGTCACTCGGTTTGGGTCGTATGCCCTGTACCGGAACCGTGGCGACGGGACGTTCGAGGACGCGACGGCAGCGTGGGGGCTGGGGGGGTATCGCGACTGGCCGACCTCGGCGGCGTTCGCCGACCTGGACGGCGACGGCGACCTGGACCTCTACGTCTGCCACTACGTCGCCTGGGACCCGCAGAACCCCCGCATCTGCGGCGATGCCGCGGGCGGGCCCGTGTCCTACTGCGTGCCGCATCTCCTCGAGCCGGCCGCGGACCATGTCTTCCGCAACGACGGTGGGCGATTCCGGGATGTGACCCGCGAAGCCGGTTTCACCGACGCCGACGGCCGAGGGCTCGGCGTGCTGGCGGCCGACTTCGACGACGATGGACGTCTCGACCTCTTCGTCGCCAACGACGGGACGGCGAACTTCTTGTTCCGCAACCGCGGCGGTTTCCGGTTCGAGGAGGTCGGCGCGGAGGCGGGCGTTGCCGCCAGTGCCGAGGGCGGCTACCAGGCCGGGATGGGGATCGCCGGCGGCGACCTCGACGGCGATGGCCGGTTCGATCTCATCGTGACGAACTTCTACGGCGAGTCGTCGAGCTACTTCCGGAACCTGGGCAACGGGCTCTTCATCGATAACACCGCGCAGGTCGGGCTACGGGCGGCGACCCGCTACTTGCTGGGGTTCGGCACGGCGACGTTCGACGCAAACAACGACGGGATCCTCGACGTCGCGACGGCCAACGGGCATGTCAACGACATCCGGCCGATCTTCCCCTACGCGATGACCGCGCAGCTCCTGCTGGGCCGCCCCCAGGGCCGGCTCGCCGATGTCTCGGAAAGTGGCGGGCCGGCGTGGTCGGTGCGCCGGCTCGGGCGCGGGCTGGCGACCGGTGACGTCGACAACGACGGCCGGGTCGACCTGGTCATCGTGGATCAGCAGGGTCCTCTCGCGCTGTTCCACAATCAGAGCGGCGGCGATCGGCCTGCCGGGCATTTCGTAACGTTCGGTCTGGAGGGGACGTCCTCGAACCGCGACGCGGTCGGCGCGAAGGTCATCGTCGATTCCGGGGGACGGCGGCAGGTTGGCTGGCGCGTCGGCGGGGGGAGCTACCAGTCGGCGAACGCCCCCAGGCTACATTTCGGACTCGGAAGGGCCGCGAGCCTTGGGTCGGTCGAGGTGCGCTGGCCGTCGGGGCGAGTGGATCGATATCGCGATCTCCCGGCCGACACGGGGTATCATCTTCGGGAGGGAGATCCCCGGCCGAGACCGCTCGCGGGGTTCGGGTCGCGCCGATGAACGGGAGGGGCCGGGCATACCGGGATCGCCAGTGATGAGATGGGCCTGGATCGTGATCATGGTGCTGGTCGGCGCCCTGACGGTCGCCCTTGTGGCCGCCGAGTCGTGGAGGCGGCGTCGCGAACTCGACCTGGCCCGGGCCCAGATCGACCGGGGCGAGTTCCTGGCGGCGCTGGGGCGGCTGGAGGCGCTAGCGGCGGCGCGCCCGAGGTGGCCGGCCGGGGGCGAGGGCGCGATCGACTACTGGCTGGGAGAGTGCCGCTGGAGAGCGGGCCGGCGTGAGGCCGCGCTGGCCGCGTTCCTTCAGGTGCCCGAGGAGGGGAATTACGGCAGGCGGGCCGCGGTCCGCGCCGCGCGGGGACTGCTCGATCGCGGCCAGTGGCGCGCGGCCGAAGAGCGGCTCGAACGCGCCCTGTTCCGCGGCGGGCCGGGCCTGGATGAGGTCCGTGCTGAACTCGACCAGATGTATCGCATGCAGGGGCGATTCGAGGACGCCGCGCGATTGCTCCGCGATCGTTGCGACGGGTCGCGCGACCCGGTAAAAGTGATCCGCGCGCTCTGGCGGACCGAGCGCGGGACCCCACCGTACAGGACCATCGAGCAGGCGCTCGTGATCGGCGAGCGGCTCGACCCGAACGATGATCGCATCTGGCTCGGCCGGGCACGCCTTGCCACCCAGACAGCGAGGCTGTCGGAAGCCGAGCGGTGGCTGAAGCGGTGCAGCGAGGCCCGCGCCGACGAGCCGGTCTGGCGCGCCTGGCTCGACTGGGCTCGGGCTGCCGACCGACCCGAGACGGCCCGGAACGCCCTGCGGGCGATCGGCCCGCAACGGCTCGGCCCGCGTGCCCGGCTCGAGTGGCGAGCCTGGTTCGCCCGGAGGGGCGGGGACTCCTCGGCCGAGCGGCGGGCGCTGGAGGATTGGTTGGTGCTGGAGCCGCGCAACCCGATCGTCATCAGCCGCCTGGCCGCACTCGCGACGAGAGCCGGCGAGGCCGACCGCGCCGCCGGACTCCAGTCGATCAAGGCGGTGATCGACCGTGACCTGGACGCCTACAATCGGCGGATGACCGACACCGACTCCCCGGCCAGCACCGCCGACCTGCTCGCCCTGGGGCGGCTAGCCGAGTCGATTGGCCGCGCGTTCGACGCGCGGATCTGGTACACCCTGGCCCTGCGAGCTCGGCCCGACGACGCGGAGTCCCGCGCGGCCCTCGCCCGCCTGGAGACGGCCGGGCCAGAGTCCGCCGACTCCCTCCTCGCCGACCCCGATCCCTGGGACGCTGACGCCGACGCGCGAGCGAGGCCGGCCGCTCCCGACGGAGCCGCGGGCGAACTGGCGGCCGAGGGAAAACCGTGGTTCACCGATGATGCGAAGGCCGCCGGCCTGCTCTTCACCTTTCGCAACGGCGAGACCCCGATCCGCCAGATGCCCGTCGCGCTCGGCGGCGGTGTGGCGCTGCTGGACTACGACGGTGACGGCCGGCTCGACATTTACGCCGTCCAGGGCGGGCCGTTTCCGCCCCGGCCGGCCGCGCCGTTCGGCGACCGGCTGTACCGGAACCGTGGCGACGGGAAGTTCGAGGACGCCACCGACCGCTCGGGCCTCGCTCGGTTCGCCGGCGGTTACGGGCATGGCGTGGCGGTTGGCGACGTTGACAACGACGGCCGGCCGGATCTGTTCGTCACTCGGTTTGGGTCGTATGCCCTGTACCGGAA
>DAIDHB010000360.1 GCA_027452145.1 Planctomycetales bacterium | reverse complement strand
TATGCCAGCGGCGGACCGCAGGCCGCCCGCGGCGCCTTCCTGGTCTCGACCCTGCCGACCAACTACAACTCGCTGAGCTACGCCACGGCGCAGGCCGGCGTCGCCGCTTGCCAGAGCCAATCGGGCACCACCCAGGCCTCCGGGAATAGCTGGATGACGGGCTTCTCCTGGTGCCTCGGCTACCAGTGGCACACGATCGTCAACTCGTACACCCACTACAACACCCCGAACAAGCTGACCTGCCTCAACCCCTCCGACCCCGGCGGCCTGTGGGGCGGCACGTCCAGCGCCATCACGGTCAGCAGCGCCCACCCCGGCGGCGTGAACGTGGCCTTTGCCGACGGCTCGGTGCACTTCATCAAGGACTCGGTGGCGATGAATACCTGGTGGGCCCTCGGCACCCGCAACGGCGGCGAGACCGTCGGGTCCGACCAGTATTGACTGACGATCGCAAGGGCGCCGTCCTTCGCTCCCGTCCCCACGTGCCCGCCCGGGGCGTGACCAGGCCCCGGCCGGTGCGTAGCCGTCCGAAACGAACCGAAACGAACCGGCCCGACCCTTCGCGCAGGGGCGTTTACCCCGCCTCGCCGATGGGTCGGGCCGGATGTGCGTGCAGGCGGGCCGCGCGACAATGCGCGTGGGCCGACCTCGAGGCGGCCGGGAGACCGGGCTTTGCCGGCGGCGTGGTCAGCGGGGGCGGTGCTTCCGGGGATGCTCGCCGCGGAGGAACTGGGCGAGCTCGTCGGGATCGTCGAGGTTGAGGTCGATGGGGATCCACTCGCCGGTCGACTCGTTGAGGATCGCCGCCTCTTTCTTGCCGTGGAGGTTCATCCGAGGATCGCACCAGATCAGGCGGTCGTCCTCGTTGGTGAAGCCCTGGCCGTCCCACTGGCCGATACCGCCGACGGCGTCGCGCAGGGCCGAGCGGACGGCGTAGACGGCGTCCTCGGCCTCGGGGTGGGTGGCGATCCCCTCGGGATAGATGCGAATGGCGTAGATGGCGCGGATGGTCTCGAGGTAGTCGCTGAGCCAGCGTACGGCCGACGGCGGCCCGCCCGATTCGAGGCTGTCGATGAACTCGGCGACTTCCTCGGCGCCCAGCGTGTTCGGGCCGACGGGATTGCGCTCGATCGTCGCCCAGACGGATTGGAGGTCGCTGAGCTCCGGCCCGATGGCCAGGTAGTTGCCGAGCGTCCCCGGGTGGTCGACCGACCAGATCGCCACGTTGGGGACGGCGCGCTGAAGGGTGGCCAGGGAGATATCCCGGTCATTAACCGTCAGCAGGCGGAGGTAGTCACCCATCGGCCGACTCCGTCACCAGTTGACCAACGCGAGCCGCCGCCGCTCGTCCGGACGGGGACCGAGGGCGATACTCATCGCTGGGTGCGCCGGCCCACGGCACGCCTGAGGCCGAATCCCGAAAGCCTCGCAAGAAATAGAGTAGCAACGCCCCAAGGATGATGCAAGGGAACAGGAACACCAGAACATCATTCGTATCCGACCGTGAGGCGACCTCCCCGGTCAGGAGATTACCAAGGAACGAGCCGGCACCGGAAGTGGCTACCAGGAACAGGGCCTGGGCGCTGGCGCGGCGGCGGCCCGGAGCCCGGACATCCAGGAACATCTGGGCACCCACGGTGAAGCACGCGATCCCCACGCCGTGGAGCAGCATCCCGGCCACCGCCAGCCACAGGGGCGGCTCCATCGCCAGGGTGCCGAACCGGACGAACCACGCGGCGATCCCCAGCGCCATCGTGGCCTTCATCCCCACCCGGCGGATCAGCCACGGCAGCCCGAACAGCAGGGCGACCTCGGTCGTCTGCCCCAGCGTCATCGCCGCGGTGACCCACGCCCGCGGCAGGCCCGAGCGCTCGAAGTAGTTCGGGATCACCTGGTAGACCACCGGCATCGTCAGGTACACCCCGAACGCGGCGAACAACACGATCGCCACGCCCGGCCGCCCGACGATCTCGGCGACCGCGCCGGGCTCGCCGTCCGCTCGCGGTCCGACGTCCAGCGGCGGCGTGTGGGGCAGCGTCAGGGCATAGAGCGACACCGCCGCCGAGAACGCCGCGGCCACCCAGAACGCCTCGTAGGCCCCCTGACCCGAGAGGGTCGAGCCCGACGCCGCCATCACCAGCGAGACGACCCACCCCACGACCATCCAGCCGACCGTCCCCCACGACCGCACCGCGCCGAACTCCCGCCCCGGGTCGGCGAGGTTCCGCATCGCCAGCGCATTGGCCAGTCCGTACGCCGGCGCCGTGATGCCCCAGTACACCAGGAAGACCGCGAACAGGCCGCCCGACGACCTGACCCAGCCGGCGGCCACCGCGACCAGCAGCCCCGTCCCCGCCGCGTAGATGAGCGCCAGGGCCCGCTGGGTGGCCAGGAACCGATCAACCAGCCGGCCGGCTCCCAGAGGGACGGCCATCGACGCGATGGCCAGCGTCGCGAAGACCCAGCCCCGGTCGCGGCCGCCGATCCCCAGGTCCGTCAGGTGGATCGCCAGCAGGGGCCAGAATGCCCCCTGCACCGCATAGATCATCGCCATCATCGCCGACAACCGCCATCGTCGGCTCGCGCTTGCGCTCGCACTCGCGTTCATGCGTCCCCCGCCAGCAGGCCCCGTCCCTGGGGCCCTCGATTCGCCAATCATCTCGTCCCGCCTCGCCAATCGTCTCGATTCGATCGCCGTCTTCAGCATCTTGATAACCACGATCATTCTACACCCGACCGCGCGCCGGAATGGCTGGATTCGCGATTCAGATCCTATCCCGAGAGCAGCCGTCGCCGTCTTGTAAAATCCACAATCCGCCGAGGCTTTCACTCGGTGGGTTTCACCCACCCCACGGCCCTCCGACCGGCCGGATTCGCGACTTACTCGGGCGCGTCGCCGCGCCGCATCCGCCGCTGGGCCTTCTTCTCGGCCCGCTCCTGTCGGCGCTCCTCGCGCATTTGCTTGCGCTCCTCGGCCGACGGCCGGGCGGGCCGGGGCGGCGGATCGGCCTGGGCCTCGGGTCCGGGCGCCGGGGGTCCGCCGTCGTCGAGCGGCGGCCTCCGCGCCTCACGGCGGCGGGGGAGCCCCTCTAGCACACGGAACAATCCGATCGCACCGGCCTCGATCGAGCCGTCGATCATATCCGAGCCGATCGACTTCATCCGTTCCCTGAGCGCCTCCTGGTCGATCCGGGGGTCGTCGAGCGTCCCCTTGATCGGCAGCTCGAACCGGGCGTTGTTCAGCAGGGCCGCCAGCACCGGCCGGTCCTGCCGGGGAGGATTGACGCGAAAACGGGCGACCAGGTCAAGGCGTTTCTCGAAATCGACCGAGCCCTCCACGCCGACCGTGCCCACCTGGGCCACCGGCAGCAGCAACCCTCTCGTGTTCACCCGGCCCTCCGCGATCCGGAACGAGATCGGGTCGCGCAGCACCAGCATCGGCCCGCCCCGCTGCTCCTCGCCCCGGTTGGGCAGCAGCTCGAGGATCGAGTCGGCCAGCGGGCCCGGCAGGAACCGGACGTCGTCGAACAGGACGTCCCCCTCGACCCTCGCCCTTGCGGCCGGCCCGCGTTCCCCCGCGGCCAGGGGGATCTCGGCGTCGAGCCCGCGCACCGAGACTCGCCCCTGCACGCGGGTCGCGCCATCCAGCACGGGCGCGGCGTACGAGAGCACCCGGTGCGAGACCTCGTCGTTGACGACCGCGTCGCGGAGCGTCGACTTCGGCCCGAGCTTCAGCCGCCAGGGGCCGTCCTCGGCCTGGACCAGCTCCGGCTCGAGGTGCAGCACCCCGTCATTCAGCCGGGCGTCGATCGGGTCCAGCCGGAGATTCCCGCCCTCGGTCCGCAGGACGACGCCGGCCGGCCCCAGCCGCATGCCGTAGACGTCGACGGTCTCGAGCTGGATGCCGGCCTCGGCGGCGAGGCCCGCCAGGCGATCGCCGGCCTCCGGCCCGCCCAGCGTGCCCGACACCCGCCACTCGCGGGCGCCGCCGGCGATCCGGGCATTCGGCTCGACGTCCCGGCGGAGATCCGCCTGGATCGCCTTCCAGTCGGGGGCGAGCGAGCCTTTCAGGTCGAGCCGAAGCCCCGAGGTTCCTTCGGCCGGCCGGACCGTCCCCGAGCCGTCCAGGCGAGCGTATGGTACATCCAGCCCGATCGTGCGGAAGGACCAGGTCCCGCCCTGCGCCTGGGCCTCGACCCGTGCGGTGACCGTGCGGTCCCTTGCAGCCTGCTCGCCGGGCGCCGCCGGGCGCCGTTCGGATCCAGTCGCGCTGGCCGACAGGGCCCAGCGATCCTCCTGCCGAGTGGCGGAGAGGGCCGCGTCCACCCGGCCGCGCGTGACCGAGCCCGCCGCGGCCAGCGCCAGCGGCCATCCGGTCACCGCCAGCGACATCGTCGCCCCGCCGTGCCCGGGGCGATGAACGCTCCCCTTGAACGCGATCCGGCCCGGCCCATCGGTGCCGTCGGCCGCCGGGCTGTCCAGCCGGACGTCCCACTCGACGGGCTTCGGGTCGGGCGGGACGTCCAGCCGGATCTCGGCCCGGTCGGCCGTGAACGGCTCGGCGAGGGCGGCATCCTTGAACCGCAGCCGGCCGCCCGCGATGTTGACCACCAGCCGCAGGTCGGGCTCGTCGCGGATGACCGGGCGGAGGGTCTCGTATAGGTCGATCCGGCCGTCGGGCAATCGCTCGATCTCGACCTCGGCGCCAGGCATCTCGAGCGCGAGCGAATCCCGGGGCGCGAACAGGATCTGCCAGAGGTTCCAGTCGACGACCGCCCGCGGGGCGGCGATCAGCCGGGCGCCCCGCTCGTCGCGCAGCACGACCCCGTCGATCCGGGTCGGTCCGGTCCACGAGACGTGCACGGCGTCCGCCTCGAGCGAACTGGGCGCCAGGAGCCGGCCGGCGCGGGTCGTCAGGATGCGGCGGGCCAGGCCGCGGCTCGCCAGGCCGGGGAGCGCCACGACCAGCACGGCCGCCGCGGCCAGGACAATCAACAGGCCGATGGCGATCCAGCGGCGCCGCCTGGTTCGTGGGGTCGGTGTCATGGGACCAGATCGTCCTTTCGCCGGGTCGACGCGCCGGGTCGGGCCCGGCTAGACCGTCGAGCCGGCCGTCCCACCGGGCGATTCGTCCCGGGGCGGGCCGCATTCGCACCATTCTAGCAATCCCGGGACCGGTCGAGGCCCGAATCGACCCCGGACGCCCCGCAGGCAAGCGCCCGGCCGCCGCGGCGGCTCGTTGCAACAGCTTGCCCCTTCTGGCATTGTAGGCCATCCCCCGCCCCCGGCGCGACGCCATCATCGCGAAAATGAAATCGGGAGACACGCCGTTGCCCCTGCGACCAGAACGTGCGGCCCATGACCCGGAATTCGCCGCCTCCACCCCGACTGCCGACCGCGCCGCCTGGGGCATCTGCTGGCTGATGTTCGCGGCGACCGTCCTGACCTACATGGACCGCCAGACCGTTTCGCTGCTCCGCGAGCCGATCGAAAAGGCGTTCAGCATCCGCTCCGAGGCCGATTTCGGCTGGGTGATCTCGGCATTCTACCTGACCTACGCCGTGCTCCAGGTGCCCGCCGGCTTCCTGGTCGACCGCTGGGACCTGAAATGGACGTATGCCGCGGCCGTGGCCTGGTGGTCGCTGGCGGCGGCGGCAACGGCGATCGTGCCGGGACTCGGGCTGCTCATCGCCTGCCGGGCGCTTCTGGGCGTGGGCGAGTCGTTCAACTGGCCGACGGCGCTGCGGACCACGGCGCGAATCCTGCCGCCGGCCGACCGCGGTCTCGGCAACGGGATCTTCAACTCGGGCGCCGCGGTCGGCGCCCTGATCACGCCGGCGGTCGTCACCTATCTGACCGAGCGGTACGGCTGGCGGTCCTCGTTCTCGGTGATCGGGCTGTCGGGGTTCGTCTGGGTCGCGGCCTGGCTGATCCTGGTCCGCGGCAAGCCGCGCGGATTGATGGCCGGCCCGGGGCGAACGCCGGAGCCGACACCGGCCGATCCGATGGATTCCAGGCCCTTACCGACCGCCCCGATTGGGCCGGTCGTCTGGGCCCTTGCCGGCGTCCTGACCACGGCGGTCGTCGCGGGAGGGCTCGGATACCGCCGCTACGGGCCGACGGCCGCGTGGCTGGGGGTCGCCGTGGCGATCGTGGGGCCGCTGCTGGTCGCGGCGGTCCTGCCGAGGGAGCGGCTGGCCAGCGCGGGCTGGGCGGCCAGCCTGGGCGAGGTGGTCCGCAGCCGGCGGTTCTGGGTCCTGGTGGCGGTCTCGATCCTGATCAACATCTGCTGGCACTTCCTGCTGAACTGGATTCCGACCTATCTCAAGCAGGAGCGCAACCTGTCGTTCAAGGCCGGCAACTATCTCAGCACGATCCCGTTCCTCGCCGCGGACGTGGGCAACCTGGCCGGCGGCTGGCTGTCACGCCGGCTGGCAGCGGACGGACGATCGGCCTTTCGGGCGAGGTTGATGGTCATGGCCGGCGCCACGCCGTTGATCCTGGGCGGTCTGGCGATCGGCCTGGTCGGGAACGATCACGCGGCGGTGATCCTGCTCTCGATCATCGCCCTGGGGACCGCGGCGTTCATGGTCAACTACTTCGCCTTCACCCAGGAAGTCTCGGCACGGAACACGGGGCTGGTGGCGGGCTATCTGGGGGCCCTGGGGAACCTGTTTGCGGCCGGATTCCAGCCGTTCACCGGCTGGATGCACGACGTGACCGGCAGCCACGCGACCATCTTCGCGATCACCGGCCTGGCGCCCCTGCTCGGCCTGGCGATCCTGGCCCTGGCCTGGGGCGACCGGGCGGAGAAGAATGCTCCCGAGGCGATCGAACCGCCCTGATCGTCTGATCGTGCCGTCCGCCGAACGATCTGGACGATCGGACCGGTTTGTGGCAACATCCCGACCCTTCAGGTCTCGCTGCCAAACGTCACGGACGACGTTCGCCGCCCGGAACCGGTCGGTTCCCCCTCTCATCCATCCGGGCGGCCGTGGACATGGATGGTCCTCTCTGGCAAGGTGGTGGAAAATGATCCGTCGAGTCCCCGGTCGTGCGATCGTGCTGGGGTCGTCGTGCCTCGTGCTGTTGCTGGCGGGCTGCGAGCCGCATCACTCGTGGAGCCGCAAGGGCGACGACATGATGTCCCGCTACGCCGACGACGATTCGAGTCCCTCGAAGGTCATTGGCGGCAGCACGGATGACGCGAGTCCCCGGACGTTCTTCAAGAACAACCGGAGTTCCGGCGGCTGGAGCTCCGAGGCCCGCGAGATCGAGAGCCACCTCGGCGCGGGCAGTTGAGCCGAAGTCTTCGGACACCCATGCGACCGACCATCCGAACCGTCTGGAACCGGCTGTTGGGAGACCGCGGCGAGCGCGCCGCCGCGAAGTTCCTCCGCCGCCGGGGCCTGCGGGTGCTGCTGCGCGGCTACCGGACAAAATGGGGCGAGATCGACCTGATCGCCCGCGACGGCGACACGCTGGTCTTCGTCGAGGTCAAGGCACGACGCCAGGGCGTGCCCGCCGAGGCCGTCACGCCCGAAAAAGAGCGCCGGCTCACCCTCACCGCCCTGCACTTCCTCCGGAAATACCGCCTCCTCGAGGCCCGCAGCCGCTTCGACATCGTCGCCATCGTCTGGCCCGACCAGCGCGGCGAGCCCCAGATCGAGCATTTCCCCAATGCCTTCGAGACCGTCGGCCGCGGCCAGTTCTTCCGCTGAACCGCCATGAAGTCACGAAATCCGCCTGGTCGACCGATGGCTGGCCTCACGATGGCCCGCGCAGCGACGGCAGCGCCAGCTTGACATAAGCCAGGCCGCTGTAGATGGTCAGCCCGACGGCCAGCCAGGTCAGACCGTCGCGCGTGACGATGAGCCAGCCCGGCGAGGCGGAGCCGAGCTGGAGGGTCAAGAGCACGGCCGACACCGAGGCGCACTGGGTGACCGTCTTGAGCTTGCCGGCCATCTTGGCGCCGAAGGGCTGGCCCTGTCCCTCGAGGTGGCTGCGCAGGCCCTGGATCAAGAGCTCCCGGACGACGATCGCCGTGACCATCCACGGACGGACCCCGGTGCCCGGGATCGCCGCCAGGTAGATGTAGCACCCGGCGACGACCACCTTGTCGATCAGCGGGTCGAGCTGCCGGCCCAGCGGCGACTCCTGCTTGAGCAGCCGGGCGAAGTAGCCGTCGAGGGCGTCGGTGGACGCGGCGATCACGAACATCGCCAGCGCCCAGCCGTAGGCGCCCAGCTCGATCAGCACGAACACGGCGATCGCCAGCACCAGCCGGCTGATCGTGAGGCTATTCGGCACGTTCCAGAACATCAGGGCCTTCCGGGAGGCGGCCGCCGTGGCATTGGCGTGCGACGGTGCGGGTGCGGTGGCGTCTTCGACTCGGCTCATCGTGGATCCCCGCTGGCCGTTGGGAAATCTCCGTCGCCGCTCGACGGGCTGGCCCGCTGCGGCGGCATTAAACGTCGTCGAGGATGACCAGCGACGACGCGGCCGGCTTCTTCCGCGGCCGGGGTCGGGCCTTGCGCGACCGGGGCGGCTCGTTCGGCAGGATGCGGGCCTCGAGGTCGTAGCCCTCGGTGTCAACGATCTCGCACGGGACGATGTCGCCGGGCCGGAAGCTGCCGCCGCGGACGTGCACCACGCCGTCAACGTCGGGCGCGTCGGCATACGTCCGGCCGATCCAGCGATGCCGACCCTCGGGCGACGGGGCGTCGATCATCACATCCAGCGTCCGGCCCACCAGGCCGCGGTTGAAGGCGAACGCGATCGGCTGCTGCACGGCCATCAGCCGGTCGCGGCGGGCCTCGATCACGTCGGCGGGCAGGTGGCCGGGAAGCTTCGCCGCCGGGGTGTCGGGCTCGAGCGAATACGTGAACGCGCCCAGCCGCTCGAACCGCGTGGCCTCGACGAAGTCGGCCAGCTCGGCGAACTCGGCCTCGGTCTCGCCCGGGAAGCCGACGATGAATGTCGTCCGCAGTACCAGGCCCGGGATCGTCGCCCGCAGCCGGTCGATGATCGCCTGCGTCTCGGCCCGAGTGTGCCGGCGGTTCATCAACTTGAGCATCCGGTCGTTGATGTGCTGGAGCGGCATGTCCAGGTAAGGGACGATCCGCTTCGCCCGGCCCAGGACGTCGTACAGCTCGTCGGTGAAGAACTGCGGGTAGCAGTAGAGGATGCGGATCCAGTCCAGCCCCTCGACCGCCTCGAGGGCGTCGAGCAGCTCGGCCAGCCGAGGGCGGCCGTAGAGGTCGACGCCGTAATAGGTCATGTCCTGCGCGACGAGCACCAGCTCGCGCACGCCGTCGGCCGCCAGCTCCTCAGCCTCGGCAACAACCCGCTCGATCGGCTTGGTGACGTGCTTGCCGCGCATGAAGGGGATCGCGCAGAACGTGCAGTACCGGTCGCAGCCCTCGGACACCTTCAGATAGGCCATGTGCCTGGGCGTGATCCGCAGCCGCGCGCGGTCGTCCTGCGCCTGGATGGGGGCCGGGCGGAAGACCTCGCGCTGCTCGGTGAGGCCGCCGAGCAGGCGATCGGCGACCTGCGCGATCTCCTCGCGGCCGAAGACGCCGACGACGTGATCGACCTCGGGGAACTGCTCGAGCAGGCCCTCGCGCGCCCGCTCGGCCAGGCAGCCGGCGACGATCACGCCCTTGACGTGCCCCTGGCGCTTGCGCTCCAGCAGCTCCTCGATCACGCCGATCGACTCCTGCCGCGCCGCGTCGATGAAGCCGCAGGTATTGACCACGACCAGGTCGGAGGGCTGGGCGTCCGGCACGATGGCGTAGCCGTCCTGCGCCAGCAGGCCGAGCATCCGCTCGGAGTCGACCAGGTTCTTGGAGCAACCGAGGCTGATGAAGGAGACCGTCGGTATCTTCGGATTCGGCGAGTTCGGCATGAGGCGTCCCGGCGGAGTGCGGCCTGGAGTTGCTGAATGGTTCGTGCAGGATTCTCGTTCGTCCGCGGCGGACGGGGCCGCAATCCGACCGCCGGAGGGAGGAGCGTATCCGCCCGCATTCATTCTGACCAATCCTACGGATCCGGGCTAGGGGTGCTGTGAACCATCGGGTACGATGCGGATACTCTGAACCCGCAGGAGCCTCGTCATGCCCAGCCCATTTCCGGGGATGGACCCGTATCTCGAAGTCCAGGGTCGATGGATCGGGTTCCATAACGCCCTCGTCGTGCATTGCAGCGAGCTTTTGAATCATACCTTGCCCGAGGACTACGTCGCCCAGACCGACGAGCGAGTCTCCCTCGTTAGCTCCGATGACCCGGAAGACACTCGGAGGCCCGACATTACGATCCAGCGAGAGGAAGGGCCTGCCGCCCGGCAGCCGGCCGGCGGGACCGCCGTGGGAACCATCGAGCCGACGACGATGCGGGTGATCCGCCGCCCCATCGAGGTCCGCGACTCCTGGGTCGAGATCTTCCACCTGCCCGAGATGGAGCTGGTCACCGTCATCGAGGTGCTTTCGCCGACCAACAAGAGCGGATCGGGCCGGGGCGACTACCTGGCGAAGCGTGAGGCCCTGCTCGATCGACCGGTCCACCTGATCGAGATCGACCTCTTGCTCGCCGGGTCGCCCATGCCGCTCTCCGGCCGGGTCGCCCGTGGTCATTACATGGCAATCGTCGCCCGGGCGGAAAGGCGGCCCGATGCCGACGTCTATTCCTGGCCGCTCCGGCACCCGCTGCCAGTCCTGCCGGTCCCGCTGCGGACGCCCGATCCGGATGTCCTGCTCGACCTCGGCGAGGCATTCCGGCTGACCTACGACGGAGGCCGCTACCGTCGGGCCGTTCGCTACGGCCGGCCGCTGCCCGAGAACCTTCCCATCTCGCCCGAGGACCTCGCCTGGGCCGAGGCGTTCGTCCGGCCGTCCGCCTGAACGACGGCGAGGAGTGCCATCACGCGGCCCACGGCGGGGCTTGCGGGATGGGGCCGGGACGCTATACTCAATCACAGGCGCCCGTAGCTCAACGGATAGAGTCGCGGACTTCGAATCCGAAGGTTGTAGGTTCGAATCCTACCGGGCGCGCTTGAAAACGGGGCACACTATCGATAACCATGGGCCGAGCTCCGGAGGGATCCGGGGTGTCGGAAAGATCACTGAGCGAGCACGGGACCGTCGGGAAACCGGCGGGGCCGCGCTGTCCTGAGACCGGCGGCCGGGAGCGACTTGGCGGTTACACCCGGCCGTCGGCCCAAAACACTTGACTGATCCGGACTTGCGTGGAATACTTGCGCGAAGTCCTGAGGGCCGGCCGGGGGAATGGCGGATGAGACCCCGGCCGGCTTTTTTGCTCGCTACTCCCGCCGCCGCTGGATCCGCCGCCGCTTCTCGGCGTCCTGCTCCAGCCGCTCACGCAGGTAGGCCGCGAACGCCGGCCCGGGCTTCACGCCGTGGCCCTTCGCACCCCGCGACCAGTGGAACGCGCCGATCAGTACCCCGACGTCGAGCTTGCCGTCGGCCGCCTGGGAACACCGCCGGCGGAACAGCGGCTCGAACTCCGGGTCCACCCGCTCGCAGAGCCGGCCGACGACCTGGTCCACCAGCTCGGGACCGGCCGGGGTCGCCAGCCGGCGGATCAGGTCGGGCGTCTCGACGTGGGGCGACGGCCGCGATGGCGCCGGAGCGGGGGCGGTCATCTGCCGCGCGGCCACCACCTCGGGCGTCTGCGGGCCCGTGGCGCCACTTTCGATGGCCCGGACGGCTTCCTGGGCCTCGCGCTCCTTCAGCCGCTCGGCGACGTCCAGGAAACGCTTCATGACGCCGGCCGCGGACCGGTCTTGTGGCGATGGCGACGGCGCGGCCGCGGGGCGAGGCGGAGCGGCGACCGGAGGGACGGCCGGCACGGTTGCCGGGAGGGGGACCGTCGCGGGTCGGGCCTCGCGTGCGCACGCGGGACGGTTTCCCGAAGATGGAATTACGTCGACGTTGTTTTTCTCTTCAATACGTTCGAAAAGGGGCGTCGCCGCAACCTTCGGGTTTGGCCTGGACTTAGGGAAAGGAGCGCGCGCGCCAGCGCGCGCAGCATCCATGCTCTTGCGCGCGCTGGCGCGCGCAGTCGGACTCTCGTCCGAGGGGCCTCTCAGCGGCCGGTAGAGGACGATGATGCGCCAGTCAGAGGGAGGCCCGACGCGCTGGATGTAGCCGTGGTCGACCCCCGGCGGATGGTCCCGTTCGAGCTCGGCCAGCATCCGCCGGACCGACGAGGGGTGAAGCTCGAGGTCGCGGGCGATGTCGGCGACCCGGGCCGCGACGGGGAGTTCCCCGCCGCGGGACCGATCCGACAGGTAGCTGAAGAGGTGGCTCTTGGCCCCGGTCAGGCCGCCGGGGCGGATGGCCTTGTGCGGCACCCGCGCGTAATAATCATAGGTGCAACGGGCCTCGAAGCCGGGGAGGAAGGGCGCGGTCAACGCTCACCCCCCCCGGGACGGACCCGGCTGTACAGGGTGAAGTCGCGTCGGCAGCGGATCCCGTCGACCACGGCCAGTTCGGATCGGTCGGACGCCTCGACCAGGCCGTCGGCCACGAGCGAGGCCATGCCTTCGCGAATCTGGGTCGCCGTCAGGTCGGCCAGCCGCGGGCAATCGCGGAGTTGCGGGAGGGTCGCGGGCCCGGCGATCGCCAGGACCGCGAGGATCCTCGCCCGGGCGGCGTCTTTGCCGCGGCGGCGGATCCGGTGGATGCTACTTGTTTCCGTCTGCACGGACGGATAGGATGAGCCTGAGCGCGGAGGGGGGGCGACCCCCCGACTCCGCGGGGGCGATGTGGTCACGGTCGCTGTCCTGAATAGCCTTGTGACGGGAGCGACTTGGCGGTTACACCCGTTTCCGAGGCTGAGCCTGTGGATCAGTCGTTCAGTAACACGTCTCCGAGGGGCACGGCCCGGCACGATGCCGGGACCGTCATAGTTTAGCATGCCTTTCTAGACTGCCGATTCCTACCACCTTATCGGCAGTCCCCGGGCGGCACTCCCGGATCGATCTGTTCTACCCGCCGGGTCCACTTCTTGCCAGTCACTACCGGGGGATCCGGCTCCGTTCGCCGATGGCCATGACCATCCGGCGGACGTCGGGGTAGTCGTTGATCACCTTGCGGACAGTCAGATCCAGGACCACGGTGTTGCCGCAAGTGCGGCACTCGTGGAACTCCTGGATGTGGCCGGTGGCCACGCAACGGCGGTCCTCGGTCGGGGACGGCAGCCGGACCAGCTCGCCCGGGCAGGCGCACGGCTCGAGCGACGGGTCGGCGGAATACTCGGCGCGGAATTGCAGGTGCGTCACGATGCGTCTCCTACTGGACCGGGGCGGTGGTCAGGACGATTGCGGGGCGCTCCGTGGTTATCGATGAAGACGAGGTCGGGCCGGCCGGATATCATCGCCGCGATCAGGTCCGGCGAGGAGTCGACGGGGATCTCGACCAGCTCGGCAAAGAGCCGGCGTTGCACCTCCGGGTCATCCGACCCGACGGCGACGGTGTAAACCTCGACGGCCTGGCCGTCCTCGGTCGCCCCGACCCAGAGCCGCGCGAGCGCGCCGTTGATCGTGGTGATGATGGGCGTCGATTCGATGGTCAGTTTCATCGGGGCTTCCTCGGTCGGGAGCAGATGAGGATATCGCAGGGACCGCAGAGGTCCCGCTCGGGTTCGTCGGACGACGGCCGGCGGCGGACCCAGCCGGCCTGCTCGCGGGCGATCGCCCGGAGCTTCTCGATGTCGCGGAGACCGACCTGGTCGTCGGCCTCCGCGATCGTGATGAACTGCGCGCCGCAGCCGTCGCAGAACAGCCGCGCCTGGACCTTGATGGCCACGGTCAGCTCCCCCACTTCTGCCGGCGGCGCCCGGGCCCGACCTTGACCGCCAGCTCGTGATACACGTCGGCGACCTGCTCGCCGGTCAGCTTGACCAGCATGGTGCCGTAGCCGCGGGACCGGGCGATCGCCACGGCCCGCTTCTGCGTCTCCGGGCCGCCGTGGCTCTTGATCCACCCGAGCAGCTCGCGGCCGTCGGCCGGCGGACCGGTCCGGGCGGAGTCGCGGCCGCCGGCGTCCAGCTCGGCCCGGTTGATGTCGGCCGGCTCGTCGTCGACGTCGAGGCCATCCGCGAACGGGCGGACGGTCGGCGGCGATGCCGCGGGTCCGCGGGTCGGGACCTCGACGCCCAGGATCTCGGCGAGGGTCAGGCTGTAGAACCTGTCCCGCTCGGGCGTGCCGTCCGGCGGGACCTCGATGGTGACTGTCATTCTCAGCGGTCTCATGGCTGTTCTCCGTTCCACTGCAACCAGTTCACGCACTCCTCGCGCGTCCCGGTGAACGTCTGGTCGAAGATGCGGGCCGTCCATGACCCGTCGTCGTTTCTCCACAGATCGACAGCTTTCATCGCTTCCTCATCTCCTCGGTACGACCTGGTCGAGCATCTTCCGGCCGACGGGACGGTCCCCGACGGCGTGCTTGAGCCGGCGGACGGCCTCCAGCCGCCGGCGGATCCGGTTGACCCCCGCCGCGCCGCCGATCTCCCGCAGCTCGAACTCCTGCTCGCGCCGCGAGAGGATCAATTCGCCGTCGGGATCGCGCGGGCGGGGCGTGACGGTCCAGCTCATCGCGGCGGCCCTCCCTGGTGCACGACGCACTCGTCCACGACCTTCGCGGTGATGATGCCGCCGAGCATCTTCGACACCTTGCGCTTGCCCATCGCCGCCTTCGCGCCGAGCAGCGACGCCAGCTCGTCGAGGCTGATCTCCAGCTCGACGGTCGCCAGGACGCCCTCGATGCGGACCGTGCGCCGCGTCTGCGGGTCGCGGACGTGGCGATCGTAGCCGATCACATGGTTACCCTTGTACTCCTCAGCCACGGTACTGACTCCTGGATTCCGCCTCGTCCGCGGCCTGCGCCGCCGAATTCGGCTTGAGCCATAGCGTGAACTCCATCGCACACCCGGGGCACAGGTCGATCTGGCTCCCCACGAGAAACGCGAGCCCGGTCGGATGCTCGTCGGACACGTTGCACTGGAGCGCGAGATTTCCGCGGACCATCGCGTCTTTCCCGCATCGATCGCAAATCGTGAGGCGTTTCTGCATTGTGCAGCTCCCGTGTACTGTCCCGGTGATGCCCGGCCGGGACCGCCCCGGCCGGGCCTGGTGGGTCGGACGATCAGTCTCGGGCCTAGCGGCGCCGGTAGCGGTCGGCCTCGGCCCGGCCGTCCTCGTCGCGGAGGAGCGCCCGGAGCAGGTCGTCGGCCCGGCAGTGCGCGTCGTAGTCGGCGAGGTCCTCTTCGGTCGGCTCGTAGCGGTCGTCGTCCGCCCCGGGCGAGCCGCCGGCGATCGGCGGGAGGACGGTCGCCAGGGCGAAGTCCTCGGGCGCCTCCAGGGCGTCCAGGTCGACCCGGTCCTCGGCCATGCGGTCGATCTCCTCGTCCGTGAGCCGGTCCAGGTAGCCGCCGTCCTCCAGCTCGTAGCGGGGGCTGTAGCGCGGGCCGTCGCCGGGATCGAAGCCGAACTCGTCCCACGCCGGGTCGGTGACGGAGACGGGCTCCAGGTGGTCCACGAAGGCCCGCTCCGCCGCGGCCTCGTCGGCCGGCTCCAGGCAGCCGGCGTCGACCAGGCCCGCGAGCGTGCCGTGCTCGGCGACGTGGGCCAGGATGACCCCTCGGGCGTGCTCATGATAGCCCTCGATGCACAGGAAAGCGGCCAGGGCATCGATGCCCGGCTGGACGTTGGGACTGACTGACGGTACGATCACCATCGCAGGCGACTCCAGTAGAGTGGGGCTCGTCGGCATCGAACGGCCCGCGGGGTGTGTCAGCACTCCGCGGGCTTTTTCTTTGGGCTCGCCCCGGGGGGCCGGAAGCTAGGCGACCCCCCGGGGACGCTGCCGGCCGCAACGAGCGACCGACGGACGTTACTGTATCAGATAGAAAACGGATTGCAATAGGGAAGAAAAGAATTTTCTATCGACTCGCTTGCCCATCGGCTGGTGAACGGATATGATCCGGTTGTGTGGACGCTGGATGGAGGTTAGGCTTTCTCTCTGCAAGGGGTTTCCATGCTTCACCTTGAAATCGAAGGGGACGTCCAGACGATGCCGCCTCCCAAGCGTAAGGCCCGCGCCTCCAGCCCCAAGCCGAAGCGATCCGCCAAGCAGATCGGCATCGCGTCGACGCCCGAGTGGGCCGACTGGGTCAGGGAGGGCGCCGAGTTCTGCCGGACCGACGTGGCGAAGATGGTCGACCAGGCCCTCGTCGACTACCTGCGGTCCAAGGGCTTCATCAAGCCGGCGCCCCCGCGCGTGTGACGGAGGCGGCCGGGGAGCTCCGGCCGTGGCTCGAGACTTTGGTTATGCTCAGAAACGCCAGGCCGCGGTCCAGGACCTGAACCGGGCCCGCGAGTCCGGCGAGGTCGTCGGCTTCGAGGTCCGCGTCGACGTGGACTGCTGCGACCGGTGCCCGGCCCGGAAACGCGCCTTCGTCCCGCTGGCCGGCTGCCGGACCGACGAGCTGCCGCCCTACCGACGCAGCGACTGTGACCACAAGACCGGCTGCGAGGCGTTCGCGCTCGAGGTGACGACCGCCGACATCCTTCCGCGTCGCCCAGCGCCCCGGCCCCGCCGCGGCCGTTTCCGCCTCTCGCGGCTCATCTGGCTCCTGGCGGCCATCGCGCTGGCCGCGACGCTCCTGCGACGCCGCTGAGGGCTGCGCCGCCCTGCCCGCGAAAAAAAGAGGGCCGCCCTGCCGCGACGCAGGACGACCCTCTCCCAGTCCAGCGATCACAAGGCACCCCTCTCGGAGAGGGGAGGTCCGGCCGCCGCGCCGGAGTCGGGACGTCGCGGCGGCCGGTGCGTTGGGGGCGCACCCTCCCGCGGCGGGGCTCGGGGCACGCCCGCCGCGGGGGATCTGGTGGCCCTTGACGGGCCGGCCAATCCGGGTGTTTAATTAGAGTCGGCCGCCAGGACCGCGGCCATGAGGAAGAAGCTAGAACGGAGCCGAGAAGCCCATCACGGGCCGCCGCTGGCCCATCCGCGTATCGTCGAGGCGCAATGAAAAACCCCGGCACGGGCTTCCTTGCCACGCGCCGGGGTCACTGAGCGGTCACGGGATTGCAGGCCGGGTGGTAGGGAACCGGGGGCCCACGCTTCCCTCGCGTGAGCTGTCCGTACGCGACACCGGAATACCACGCCGTCCTGGTCGTGTTCTACCAAACCTTGCGCCCAATGCAAGGTCATATTTCGTCGTCCACAATTTTTACGCATAAGTGGACGTCGCCGCTCTCCGTACGCGCCGGCACGCCCAATCCCTGGCGTCCTCGTCGCGGGGAAAAGCCCCCTCGCGCCGGGCCGCGTGTACCGAATTCCACCAGTAGTGGCGTGACTCCTCCGAATCGCATGTTACGATCGGGCTGAGGCGTCAAGCCGGCGTGGCCGGCAGGGGGAAAAGATGCATCGCCCAGCTACTTGGCTCGAGGGGAGGGTCTCGGAATGGTGGCTCGTCTACACGCTGGCCGGCGGCATCGCCGGGCTGATCGCGTATCACTGCCGGCTGATTGCGCCGCACTGGCCGGCGATCCGATCGTGCGTCTCGCGCTGGCTCGCCGGCGGCTGAGAGGAGCCCGCGGCGGCTTCACGCTGGTCGAGCTGCTGGTGGTCATCACCATCATCATCCTGATCAGCGTGGTCGCCCTGCCGATGGTCCTCCCGGCGTGGAACCACCGCGAGGTCTCGGCGGCCGGCCGGACCCTCCAGTCGGCGATCGTCGGGGCCCGGTCGGAGGCGTCCCGGACCGGCCGGCCGGCGGGGATCCGCCTGCTGCCGGACCCGGCCTACCCGGTGCGGTACCGGCCCGACGGCACGATCGACCGCGGCTCGATCCTCGCGTACAACCGGATCATCCCGATCGGGCCCGCGCCCGACTATCGCGAGGGCGGCATCGCCATCTACGCCGACGCGGCCCGCGGCTCGAGCAATTACCCGGCCGCCGTCCGCACGGTCAACGGGTTCGCCGGCGTCCCCTGCCTCGTCGTCGAGCAGTCCGTGGTCGACGCCCAGGGCGCCCCCGTCGCACCGACGAGCTGGTTCTGGAACATCCGCGTCGGCGACCAGATCCAGATCAACAATACGGGCCCCTGGTACACCGTCGTCGGGCCGATGGTCGTGTCGCCGGCGAACGGGTCCAACAGCGAGCTGTTCGTGAACGTCGGGCCGCCCGGCGCGCCGTTGCCGACCCTCGCCGGCGGCTTCCCGTGCGAGTACCTGCTCCTGGTCAACGGCCGCGACGACAACGGCAACGGCTGGGTCGACGAGGGCTGCGACGGCGTGGACAACAACGGCAACGGCCAGGTCGACGAGCTGGCCGAGTGGGAGTCGGAGCGGTGGCTGGGCGCGGCGGCACGGTGACGCGGTGACGGAAGGGAGGGAGGAATCCTTGGACGGTGCATACCTGGGGGTCGCGCTGGGCCTGTGTGCCGCCGCCGCGACCCTGGTCGGCGCGGTGACCGCGTTCATCGAGTGGAGGCGGTCCCGCCGATCGCGCCCGGGACCGCCCGGCTAATCCGGGTACCGGCGCAGGCACGCGAAGCAATCGAGGTGCGAGACGACCGCCCCGGCCCGCAGCGAGCACCGGGCGCCCGAGCAGCCGCAACCCGGGCCGGTCGAGCGGAACGGGCAGGCGGCCGACCGCCGGAGCAGCTCGGCCGACTCGGCGACGGCCGGGCGCGGCGCCGCCGGGGGGCCGGCGGACCGGGACCGGATGTGCGCGAGCTTCACCGGGTCGGGCGGGTCCTCGGCCGCCCACTGGCAGAACGCCTCCCATCGCAGGCAGGTCGCCGGGCACGGGCATCGCTCGCAGTTCATGCCGACACCGAGACGGTGTCTCCACCGCCGGAGACGACCGGGTCGCCGGTGTAATTTCCCGGCACCGAGTCCGCCATCGTGAAGCTGATCGCAAAGGGGCTCGTGGTCGTCGGGTTGGCCGATCCGCTCGCCGTGTCGGTGTGCGGGTTGCCGCAAGGGGCCGGCGGCGCCGGGGAGCACGGCTGGCCCGGGGTGATGCCGCTCGGGTCCTGGTACCAGATGTTCGTGCCGCCCACTTCGGTGACCCAGCTCCAGGATCGCTGCATCGCGAAAACAGGCGAGGAGCCGCTCACACAGGTCATCTGGTAACAGACACGCACGGGCCCCGTGGTCGGCGAGGCCACCACGCAGACGTTGTTGGGCGTCGTGACCGTGCTCGACAGGAGATTGACCGCCCGGCCCCCGTACCAGATCGGATAGAAATAGCTCGGGTAGTAAATGAACGACAGCGACCCCAGCGCATCAGTGAGCGTGAGATTGTAGGGGATCGCGTAATTGCCGCAGCAGACGATCTGCGCCGTGGCCGAGTTGACGTTGATCGTGATCGTCCCGGCCAGTGTCCGCGTGGCCGAATACACCACGGTCCCGGAGATGGTGATCGTGAGGTAGTACGACCCCGTCACGGGCACCGTGCAGCAGCCGCCCGACCCGGTTGTGCAGCTCGCGACGAGCGAGCCGCCGGAGCTGGTGTAGACCTGCACCAGCGCGCCGTACACCGGGATGTAGGGGTAGCAGACCGTGACGCAGATCGTCGTGCCGCCGCAACAGCACCGCCGTCGGCTCCCCATCACGCGCACTCCAGCGGGGTCACGACCAGGTTGCCGTCATCGTCCTCCTGGACCCAGCAGTACTGCCCCGAGTTGATCCCGTTGCCCGAGGACATCGTCGTCGCCGAGGGGTTGACCACGCTGTAATTCACGCCCGTCGTCGAGTCGGTCCCCGAGACCGGGTCGAACTGGTACCGCGTCACGGTGCCCGTGCCCCACGTCGAGCCCGACCGGGCCGTGATCGCCCCGCTGGCCACGCCGACGAACCGGACCGGCTCGCGCAGCCCGAGCTGGACCTGGCCGTGCCGGCCCATACGCACGTCGAGCCCGGCACCCCCGCGCGGGGCGACGGGCTCGAGCCGCCGGATGATCTGGTTCACCGTCTCGTGAGAGAGCGGATCGCCGCGTTTGAAGTCGGGGGAGAGGCTCATTTCAGTCGGCCACCGCGAGCGAGTTGAAGATGTTGCGGAAATCGGCGTAGCCGAGCGGCGTGATCGACGTGTTCGAGGCCGCGACGACGTAATCCCAGTCGCCCGACCCGTCGTTGATCGGCTGCATGTTCCAGTCGGTGCCCACGGCGCCGTAGCCGCCGGCCTGGGGCGAGCCCGGCAGGTTCACCGCGAACTCCAGCACGGCCTTTTGCTGGAGCGTGCCGTTGGTGCCCGGAGTGACGTCGGTGTCGAGGCCCTCCAGCAGCAGTGCTCCGGTCGCGCAGCCCAGCATCGGCTGGCTGTTGGCCTTGCCGACGTAAGGAGCCACGAGCTGCCACGGCAGGTACGGCACCCGCGGGAACTTGAGCACCAGGATGGCCTCGGTCTCGGGCACCGCGAAGTCCCCGAGCACCGGCTTGCCCGAGGTCTTGTAGACGTATCCCCGGCCCTTGGTGGACCGCATCTTGCCGCGGAGCTTGACGCTCTGCTCGCAGGCCGTGATCGGGTTCTCGGGGTCGAGCTGGTTCAAAAACCCCGGGTCGTCGCCGGTCTGATTGATGTACGTGACCGACTCGAACCGGAGCGTCACGAACGCGGTGTCGAAGAACTCGCCCGGCGCGAGGCCCCCGTTGGGTGTGATAGTGCCGGCGTTGCCGGCGCCCTGGGGCCGGATCCGGAAGCCCTGGCAGTAGATCGGCGGCGTGCTGTTCGCGCCCGTGAGCCCGATCGACGGGAACTGGAGCGGGGCGTTCCAGGTGATCAGCCCGACCCGCTCGGCCTGGGGCGCGACCAGGACCTCGTTCACGAACGTGATCGCGTCGGACCAGGCGAGCTTGCACGTGACGGTCGCACGCAGGCCGGAGCGCACGTCCCCCTCGATCTCGTAGTCGTGGGGGACGATCTGGTAGGGGACGGTGATGGTGGCCATCGGTCAGGCGAGCCTCGCGACCAGGCCGTCGCGCGTGAGCACTTCGGCGATCTTCTTGGTGTGCTGCTGGGTCCTGCGCTGCTCTTCGAGCTGCTTCTTTGGGATGTCGTCCTGGTGCTCGTAGATCGAGGCCCGGAGCTTGAGCGCGAACTCGGACACGCCCGAGACCTCGCTCTTGAAGTCGGCCGTCTTCTTCGCCGCCCCGGCCGCCGCGGCCTTGGCCGGCTTCTGCGCCTCCTTCACGGCCGCCGCCGCGGCCTTCGCCCGGTCGGTGATCTTGCGATTGAGATCCTCGCCGACGGCGTCGATCGCCCCCTGCATCGAGACGAGCTGGGGTTTCAGCAGCTCGGGCAATTCCTCGCTCGTCGCCTTGAACCCGTCGAGCAAGGGCGTCCAGTTGAAGTGGAAGCCCTTCGTCGGATCCTTCAGGAACGCGACGATCGCCTTGCCCAGCTCCCAGAGGTTGCCGGCGAAGTTGTTGAACGCGGTGTCCACGGCCGAGAGGGCGTCGACGATCAGCGTCCGCCAGTTGCCGGCGATGTAATGGCCGATCCGCGAGAGGTTCTCGGGGACGGTCCGCATCACGGCCATGAAGTTCTGGCCGAACTCCTCGACGCGGAGGAACACCACGGCCAGGCCGGCGACGAAGGTGTCCCAGGCGTCGGGGATGCCGCGGATCGCCGCCACGACGGACTGCGCGAACGCCTCGAACGAGCCCTTCGTCGACTCGAACCAGTTGGCCACGGCCGTCGCCATGCTCGCCGCGCCCTCGACGATCGCCTGGATGGCCGGCGAGAGCGACGTCCCGATCGAGACCGCCAGGTTCTCCATCGTGCCGGTGAACTTCCGCCACTGGTTGGCCGTCGAGCCGGCCGTGCGCTCGAGGTCGCCGCTGGCGTCGGCCAGGCCCTTCTGGATGAGCGAGGCCCGCGCCGCCACCTTGGCCTGCTCGTCGAGCTCCTTCCGCGACTTCGCCAGCCCGAGCGCCAGGGCCTCGTTCGCGACGGCGTCCTCGGAGAGCAGCACGCCGAAGGCCCGCAAGGGTTCGCTCTCGCCGACCAGGCCGGAGCGGATCTTCTCCAGCGCGGTCTCCAGCGGGACGTTGTAGAAGCTCGACGCGTCGGCGGCCAGCTTCGCCATCGTGTTGGCCATCGCGGCGGCCTGCGCCTGCGACTGGCCCGACGCCTTCCCCACGAGGCCGATCGACCCGGCGGCGTCGAGGATCGCCTGTTTCGGCAGCCCGAACGCCTTCGCCATGGCGTCGGCCTGCGTCGTGATCGACGCCGCGGCCGGCCCGAAGATGGCCTCCACCTTGGACAGCGTCTCGCCGAGGTTCGAGGCCCCGGCGATCCCCTTGCTGATGAACCCCGACAGCGCCGCCGAGGCGCGGGCGATCGCCGACGCTGCCAGGTGCCCGACGGCCGTGCCGACCGCCACCCCGAACGCGGAGAGCTGGTCCTTCACGCCCGAGACCTGCGCGCGCAGGCCCTCATCGCGGGCCTTGAGGTCAACGAACAGTTCCGCAAGCTTGAATCCCATGTCTCAGCTCACATCTCCGCGGCCAGCCGGTCCAGCTCCGCCAGCGACCCGATCGGCACGTTGCCGGCGTGCGGGTCGGACGGGTCCGTGCGGTCGAGCGCCACCAGGAGCTGCGTGATCGTGTAGCGGCGGACGTCCCACTTCCGCATGCCCAGCTCCTGCTCGCAGCGGCGCAGGAGATTGGCCCAGTCGGGCGCGTCGTCGCGGCGGGGGCCGGGTCGGCGCGCCTTCAGGCTTTTGGGACGCCGTCGCGATCGACCTGGCCGTCGTCGAGGTCGGGGTCGTCCTGGCCGAAGGCCACGGCGAAGATCCGCCGGGCGACGCCCTCGCCCTGGTACGCGCGGCCGGCCCGACGGGCCTCCCGCATCCGCGCCGCGGAGTCCTTCCGCATCAGCCGGAACACCGCGCGGGCGTCGTCGCGGGTGATCCCCGGCTGGTGGACCTGGAGCGCCTCATGCAGCGCCTCGAGCTGCCCGGCGTCGGTCGAGAGCAGCGCCACCGCCCCGGCCGCGGTGCCGAGCTGCGGCGGCCAGCGGAGCGACTCCTGGCGGGCGTTCTCGAGCAAAGCCGCGGCGACGGCGTCCGGCAGCCCGGCAGCCCGCTCCCGGGCGTGCTGCCACGGGTCCGGGACCGTCCGGTTGATATACGACTGGAGCCGCGCGAGCCGCTCCAGCGGCAGCTCGCTGAAGTGGAACAGTTGGCCCCCGATCGTCACGGACAGCTCGGGGGCGTCGGCCAGCTCGGTCAGGGTCAGGGTCGGTCGGCTCATGGGTCTCTCGGGGGACTGGTTTAGCTCGGGAACGTCCACTCGCCCTTGCCGACGAACGATGCGGTGACGATCCAGCCGTCCTTCACCTTGCCCTTGAGCGAGAGCTTCGTGATCAGCCCGACGCCGGTGTAGAGCTCGCTCGGCTGGTTGACCTCGTCGATGTACAACGACAGGGTCGGCGTGCTGCCGGGGGTGAGGCCGGCCGTCGCGCCGGTGGGCTTCTTGGCGACGTTGTAAAGGAAATCGAACGACCCGCTGACCTTCTTCGTCGAGGCGGAGGTGTCGTCCCAGCCGGCGTCGGCCGTCGTGGTCGAGTCGTAGGTGTTCACCTCGATGTCGCCGGTCCATCCCATGACGTCCATGTTCGTGGAGCCGGACTTGGCGTAGCCGTTAATGCCGCTGATGCTCGTGCTCATGTCGGTCGGTCTCCGGCCGGGCGGTAGTTATCCGCCGGGCTAATTTGGAGGGGCGGGGATCGGGATGGATCTCAGTTGCCCGCCGCGACGACCTGGAAGGTCTGGCCCGACGTGCCGGTGAAGTTCAGGTTGCAGGCCGTGCTGGCGGTGATCGTCCAGCCGGTAGCGTCGGGGGTCGCGATCACCGTCCACGCGCCGGCCGGGAGGGTGAGTGTCCCGGTCGAGTTCAGGAGCGTGGTGATCGGGTTCGTGCCGCCCCCGATGGTGATCGAGGAAGTGCCCGTGTTGTTGATGTACACGGCCTTCATGTGCGTCCAGGCGATCGCGGTCCCGTAGCTGTCGACCAGGCCGCCGCCCGAGCCGAAGTTGAGGCTCGCCGACGTGCCCGAGAAGGTCTGGCTCGACTGGTAGAGGCCCGAGACCTGACCGGCCCCGGTGCCGTTCGTGAAAGTGATGGCCGGCTGCGCGTTCACCGGGATGTTCGCGGACGAGTTGAGGCCGACGGTGCGCCTGTCATTCATCTGGAAGGCGCCCGAGATCGTGCCGTCAATCGAGGCCATCGCGACGAACGGCGCGGCGACGAGGATGGTCAGCAGCAAAAGCGCGGACGAGAGGCGGAAGAAGGGCGTCGAGCGGATTCTCACGGGAGGAAGCTCCGAATAGGGAAGGTTTTCACTGACCACTGAGCACTAATCACTGACCACTGCCGCGAAGCGGCTCACTGGGTACACCAGGCGACCTCGAACGTCTCGAAGGCCATCCAGCAGTCGCGGCCGAGCGGCCCGAGGCCCTCGGCCTCGGAGATCCCGTCGCCGTCCGGCAGCACGTGGCCGACGGGCACCCCGTTGATCGTGAGCGGGGCGTTCTGGAGCGCGGCGCGGATCGCCAGGGCCCCGGCCCGCGCGGCGGCGTCGGTGGCGGCGTGGAAGTTGACCTGGACCACGGAGACCTTGCGCGGGTAGGCCGTCGTCCACTCCTGGGAGACCTCGCTCGCCAGGAACACGGTCGCGTAGGGGAACGCGGCCGACTCGGGCTTGTGCCCGTGCCAGAGCTTGCCGTCGGCCGCCAGGGCGGAGACCGCCGGGGTGGCGTCCCACCACGCCTGGACGGCCGAGATCACGTCGGTGCCGTCGTAGGTCACGGGTCAGCTCCACGTCTGCTGCGGAGGCGTCCAGGCGCCCTGGGGCGGCGTCCAGGAGAGCTGCGGAGGCGTCCACACGCCGGTGGACGTGGGAGTCGGGGTCGCCGCCATCTCCGCGTACCGGGGCCGGCCGTGGAGGTGCTGATAGATCGACGGGATGTCCCCGCCGATCTGCGAGATCGCGGCCGGCGACAGGGCGTAATTCCAGATCGCGAGCCACCAGAGTGGCCCACTGAGATTCGCGCCGAGGCTCGCGTTGCACCCGATGTACTTGACGTCGGACCCGGGCGCCGCCATCCCATGGGTATACGCGCCGCTTCCGATCGCGATCCCATCGCGGTAGAGACTGATCAGGCTCGACCCGTCATAGGTGGCCGCCCACACGTGGGCGTTGCCATCGATGACATTGCTGCTCGAAATCGCGTTCCCCGACATGCCGACGGCATCGAAGACCAAGAGTTCCAGCTCGTGGTTCGCGTTGTGGTTAAACATTAACGCGAACCCATGCGACGTGGTCGATCCCCACGTGTTGATGACGTGTCCGTTCGAAAGTATTGTCGGCGGCTGCGCCGCCACCATCACCGTGAACGCGCCCGAAAGATTGCTCAGGCCCGGGTTATTGGTGACATTACAATAAGTCGAGGAGTTCCCGGCGAAGGTGAGTTGCGGCCCGTAGGGGCTGCCGGTCCACGGGACGGTGCTGCTGGCCGCGGCGACCTGGCCGGCGTAATCGACCGGGACCCCCTCGCCAAGGAGGGGGAACCACGACACGAGCCCCTGCGCCAGAGGCGCGGACGGCCGGACAGGCGTCCCGATCGTCGGCTTGCGGCCGTAAGAGTATCCAAATCCCACGATCGGCTCCGATCAGGTCAGGTCAGGTCTGCGTGACGTCGTTGGACTGGGCGGTGCACGTCGAGCTGGTGCCACCGATCTGGGCGACGAACACAACCTGAAACTTCGTCGCCGAGGGCGGCAGGACCAGCACGAACTGGTAGGTCCCGGCCGCGAGCGGCGTGGAGACCAGCAGCGTCGCGGGCGAGTAATAGGTGGTCCCGCCGTCGGGCGAAACCTGGACCTGGACCGACGCGGCGGCGGTCGGCGTGCCGACGACGACGATCGTCACGTACACCTCGGTCACATCGTCGCCCGACGCCGACACCGCGGCCGACGTCTGCGAGGTCGTGACGCCGTTGAGCAGGGTCGTGCCCGTGCCCTTGGTGACTGCCATGATTCGCTCCTGCTTATACTTAGCTGTGGCGGGCGGCCTCGATGTCGAAGTCGTCGATCGGCCGACCAAGATTGGCGAGGTCCCAGGTGACGGTACTCGTCCACGACGGATCGGGCTCGGTCGCCGTGACGGCCGACTGGATCGCCGTCGCCTCGGCCGAGGTGATCTTGCCCGTGGCGGCGAGCAGGGATACGGCGGCAAGGACGTTGGCCGAATCCTGCGTCTGGATGTCCACGAGCAGGTCGTGGATCGCGGGGAACACGACGAGGTTGCCCTGGCTCTGCGTGGAGAGTACGCCCAGCAGGCCGGTTGCCGTGTAGGGCTTCGGCACCGTCGCCTGCTGGACGGGGTTGGCGACCGAGGATGCTGCGATCGCCGCTCGGATCTGGGCGTCGGTGTTGTTCCAGGCGCCGGAGAGCCCGGCGACATAGGCCCTGATGGCCGCGATCTGGCCCGGTGTGGGGTTCACGGGGTACCTCCCTTGCCGCCGCCCGACCCGGCGGCGAGCAGCTCGTTCACGCGCGACCACATCTCGGCCAGCGCCCGCCGGAGCCAGGGCCGCGGGGCGATCCCCTTCTTCGTGCCCAGCTCCAGGGACCGGCCGTACTTCACGTTCGTGCCCACGCGGGCGTTCATCCCGGTCTCGTCGACCTCGTAGGTGACCGAGGCCCGCAGCCGGCCCGTCTGCTTGCGCGGCGGCTCGCCCGGGGCCGATCGCACGGCGCCGGTCTTGCGCTTGCGGTAGAGGGCCTTACGCTTCCCCCTGGCCACGGGTCAGCTCTTCTTCCGCCTGTGCTTGACCATCTTGCCGCCCACGTTTTTGTAGTAGGTCTTCATCGAGCCGGCCTTCGCCCGGTCGGTCAGGTGCCCGGCCTTCGTCACTCGCAGCTTCTTCAGCTCGCCCATCTGGATCTGGGCCTTGTACCGCTGGTTCCAGTCGCGGGCGAACTCGCGGTTCTCCCGCACCATCGTCTGGTGTGCCTGCCGCGCGGCCTGCCTGGCCTTCGCCGCGGCGTGCAGCGCCTGGGTGACCCCGTGCGGTACCAGCGTGCCGGGAACCGAGAGCAGCTCCTTGGCCCGGCGCACGACGGTGATGGCCGCGCGCTGCAGGAAGCCGACCGCCTTCTGCCGCACGTGCCCCATCGCGCCGTCCAGGTCGAACTCGACGTGCGTGTTGTCGCTCATCTCATCTCACGGCACCCGGATCCGCTCGCAATCGACCTGGAGGATCCGGCCCATCGAGTTGGGGTCGATCACCCCGATCACGGCGTAGGTCCCGGCCGCCCGGCCGCCGCCGGTACCGCCGGCGGTCACGACGATCCGGTGCCGGCTGGACAGGCCCGATCCGGACGGGACCGGGTCCGCGGCGAAATAGAGCGTCGCGTCGATCTCCTGCGCCCGCTCGTCGTCGTAGTCGCGGTTGAGGTTGCTACTGCGGGTCCGCACCAGCACGGGCACGCCGTCGGCCACCGTGAGCCAGTTGCCGTCGGAGCGGTCCGCGCCGCCCATCGCGGTCTGGGGCGGGACCTGGCCGTCGGCCGCCTCGGCCAGGATGCTGGCGAGCTGGCCGGAGGCTTCGATGAGGGATTCGAGCGACATCAGAACGCGTCGTCCTGGACATAGTCCGAGAGCAGGTCCATGATGTCGTCGGGTAGCGTCCCCGACTTCCCTTCCTCGGAGAGCGTGTAGCTGTAATCGCCGATCGACTCGGCCTTGTAGACGCCCGAGACCTTCCCTCGCTCGTAGAGCCAGCGGACGATCAAGGCCGTGGCGAAGACGATCTCGTCCGGCAGCTCCTGGTACCCGCCGAAGTAGGTGACGATGCAGTTTTGTTCGCCGGCGGGAAACCAGGCGGCGAACCGGTTGTCGTCCTGGCCGTCGCCGCGGACCAGGCGGCCGGTCTTGGTGTTCACGGTCCAGGCCGTGCCGTAGGTGTTGTCGAGGGCCTCGCCGTTGATCGTGACCGCGGCCACGGAGATGACGGGCCGGCATTTGAGCCAGAGGCTGGGCAGGTTGCGGCCGTTCAGGGTCTCGGTCACCGTCTGCTGCCAGAACCCGAACGGCCGGCGGCAGACCTTGTCCACGCGCTTGGTGGCGGCATTGATCAGCCGCGTCTGGGCCGTCGCCGGGACATTCCCGAACGCCGGCCACGCGCAGCAGTCGATGACGTCCTGCGTCGTGCAGTAGGGGTCGCCGTACATGGGTCAGCTCGCTCCGCTCGCAGTGGTCAGTGGTCAGTGGTCAGTGGGGAGAAGATGGTCCGGTCTTCACTGGCCACTATTCACTGACCACTGGCCACTATTCACTGACCACTGCCCCGTCAGGGGCTGACAAGCACGCCGGGGACGACGTTGCCCATGTTGGCGCCCTGCGCCGGGGGCTGGAGGGCGCCGCGGCTCATCAGGACGAAGCCGCCGTTGATCGTGAGCGTGCCGCCGGCCGGGGTGACCACGATCCGCGCGTACCGCTTGGTGGGGCGGAAAAGCTCGACCGAGAGGTACCCGAGGCTTGCGCCGCCGGCGGGGACGTTGACCACCGAAGCCTGGGCCGTCTGGCCCGTCTCGGTGACCGACGGCACGGGCACGTTGGCCATGTCCGAGCCGTTGGACGCGTTGCCGTACTGGAGCTGGATCGTGGCGCCGGTGAACCCGCTGCCCGAGGCCCCCAGTGCGACGACGAACAGGATCGACTCGAAGCCCGAGGTGTCGATCGTGTTGCCGTTCTGGGCGGTCCCCGCGGCCCCGTTCGTCACGGGCGCGATGGCCTCGTCGACATAGACGTGCCGACTGATGTTGTGGAAGAACACGGATGAATCTCCGGGAATGGATGGTTCGGTTCGGTCGGTCGATCGGTCGGACGGTTCGGCCGGGTCGGTCCCCGGAGACGGTTACGAGTTGTTGCTCTTGCCGAGCTTGATCCGCCAGGGCTCGATCGGGCGGCCGCCGAAGCGGATCCGGCCGACGAGCTCGATCTGGTTCGCCTTCGCGCGGGTCTGGTCCAGCACCTGGATCGAGAACCCCACCCGTTGGGCGATGTAATAGCCCTTGAGGTCGCCGTAGATCAGCGGGAAGTTGGCCGAGCCGACGTTCTGGGCGAAGTTCGAGACCACGATCGGGTCGCCGAGGAGCCGGCGCTCGCGGGCCCGGACCATGCCACTGTCGTCGTACCCGGTGGTGAACAGCGGCCGGTTCTGGCTGTCCACCAGCTTCATGAGCGCGGCCAGGGTCGAGCGCTTGTTGCAGACCCAGCAGAGGCTATCGCTGGTCTCATACTGCGGGGCCAGGGCCGTCTGCATGCCGACCGTCAGGCCGTAATCGATCCCGCCGGCCGTCGAGCTGAGGATGACCTCGGGATACGTGTTCCCCTCGGCGTTGCCGCTCGCCGCGCCGAAGTAGAGGCCCGTCGGCTGGCCGATCGAGCTGCCGTTCAGGATCTGGTTCTCGTACTCCAGGTCGGTGACCTGGGCCAGCTCGCTCTCCAGCCATGCCTGGATCGGGAACGCGCTGTCCTCGACGAGGTTGCGGGTCACCGGCGCGTTGAGCATCGCCGTGTGCACGGGGATCTCGACGTTGCCCAGGAGGTTGGTGTCGTTGACCTGGGCGACGGCGCCGGTGCCGTCGTTGGGGATTTCGCCGGTCCACGTCACGCGGAACGCGGTCGTGTACTGGTCGCCCGAGTCGCTGTACTGCTTCCGCGGCATGATGAGCGTGTCGCGGCCGGTCGTGAGCGTGGTGACGAGCGCCCGGAGGCTCGTGGGGGCCGGCAGCCGGCCGATGATCCGCGCGATCAGCTCGGCCGGGGCGAACACGCCGCCCTGGTCGTCCATCCCTTCCATCAGGGTCTTGGTGTGCAGGTCGAGCGCCCGGTTGCCCTTGCGGAGGTAGTCGAAGAAGTCGGCCTTGTACTCGTTCGACGAGAGCAGGTCCCACTTCTTCTGGCCGAACAGGCCCGGCCCCATCTCCTCGAAGAACTCGCGGGTCGACCGGTCGAGCGGGCCGTAATTCTTGTAGCTGGCCGAGCCGGCGCCGTTCCTGTAGCGCTCGGTCGGCTCGTCGCCCGAGGCGACGGAGAACGGCAGCGTGCGCACGCGCTGCCCGGCCCACCGCTTCGACTCGTCGAGCCGGGCGCGGGCCTGCTCGGAGCGCTCGAGGTCGGCGGTGCGGTCGTCGATCCGCTGCTCGAGCGACTGCAGCTCCTCGGTCAGGCTGTTCGCCCGCCGGATCCGCTCGCTCGTCGCCGCGGGGTCGGCCAGGATCGCGTTGGCCTCGGTGTACTTCGCCTGATAGTCCGCGCGCAGCGCGGTCAGGACGGGATCGTCCGTCTTGGTGGTCGCAGCCATCGGATGCAGTCTCCAGGAGGGCCGGAGTTATCGGCCGTCCGTGTCACGGGCGGGATCGGAAGTGTGGATCGGTCGGTCGGTGCAGAGCGGTGCAGAGCGGTGCAGAGCGGTGCGGAGCGGTCAGGCCGGGCGGGGCGGGGGCGGGGGTCGCAACAGCGCGAGCTTGACGGCGATGGAGTGGCGGTCGGCCTTCTCCTTCTCCTTCTTGGGCGGGTCGGCGTCGGACGTGTCCTCGGGGTCCTTGACCTTCTTGCCCTTCTTCGGCTTCGGTTCCTCGTCCTGTTCCTCGTCGTCGTCGGCGCCCTCGTCGTCGGGCTCCTCGTCGGGGTCGTACGCCTTGATGAAGGTCTTCATCTCCTTCGCGCAGGCCTGCGCCGCCTTGCCGTGCTCGGCCATCTCCTTCGCGTGCTCGCGGGTGCGTTCGCCGTGCTCGTGGATCTCCTCGGCGAACGCCTTGAGCCGGGTCATGCCGGCCTTCGACATCTTGCCGCTCTCGGCCGCCTTGCCGGCGAGACCGAGCAGCTCCTTGAGGGCCACCAGGAGGCCCTTCTGTTCGACGCTCATGGATTTGCCCTTGCCCTTCTGTTTGTCGACCTCCTCCAGCAGCCGCCTGGCCGCGTCGGAGATGTCGCTCTTGCCCTGCTGACTGGCCCGGCTGTCGATCGCCCGCAGCGCGTCGGCGTACACGCGGATGTCGCCGTCCCCGTCGCCGTCACGCTTGGCGAACGGGTACTTCCAGTGCCCTTCCTCGTCGTCGGGGACGTCGTCGTCGACGGCCAGGTGGCACTGGCCATAGGCCGCCCAGTCGTCCCCGTCCTCGCCCAGCAGCGCGTGGGCGTCGGCCGCGTCGAAGCCCCACTTGCCGTCGGCGATCTTGCCCGCGCGGATCAGCTTGCGGGCGTACGCCTCGCCGGCCCGGTTGAGCGACGCGGCGTTGCTCTTCGCCTTGGCGGACACGACATCGGCCTCCGGATTCATGGGGAGGTTCACGAACGACGCCTCGTAGATCTTCACCTGCTCCAGCCGCCGGACCGGCTCGCCGTCGACGACGGCCTGGCGGGACCGGACGGTCTGGTACCCGATCGACGACTTGACGCCCTTGCCGGCGGCCAGCCGCTCCCGGACCACGGTGCGGAGCGCCTGCGCCTCGGGCGTGGTGTGGAACTTGCCCTCGACCCGCAGGCCCCTGGTGTCCTGGGTCGCGGCGGTCGGGTAGCCGACGGCCAGGTCGTTCTGGCGGTGGTTGAGCGCGATCCAGCCGTCGCGTACGAACTCGTCGAGGTTGACGAAGGCGCCGGGCTCGATCACGTCGCCGCCGCGGTCGACGTTGCCGAAGGCGGCGGCGTACATCACGAACGAGCCGTCGTCGTCGAGGGACTTGAGGTCGAGCTCGATCGACTTGCGCGCGGGCCGATCGTCGGCCGCGGGGCGGGCGGTGGTTTTGGGCATGGTAGTGTCTGTCGCGCGGAGAGGTGGCGATGGAGGGAGGACGGCCCGTCAGTACACCGACCCGTGCGGGACGGGGTCCGGCGGACGGACGTAGGTGACGGTGCCCCCGAGCAGCTCGGCCGCGGCGGCGGCCGCACAGGCCACCGGATCGCCGTCGGCGGGGCCGTACCGGTCCGGGTCGGCCATCGTGTCCAGCAGCCGCTCGAACGCGGCCGGCGCGGGGCCGCTGGCGTCGGGCAGGCGCCACCCGGCGTCGGCCGTGAGGTGGATCACGTTCCGGCGATCGGCGGGGAACTCGACGATGGCCAGCGGCGCGGGCGTCATGGGCTCCGAAGGCTCCCGTCCAGGATGCCGAGGATGAACTTGCAATACTCCGGATCGTTCTTCGCGAAATGGACGGGGCTATTGTACAGCAGCTCCAGGCCCATGGAGAGGATCTCGGTCGAGCCGGAGTGATAATGCTTGCCCACGTACCACGCCTTCCGGTCGCCGAACGCCTTCGCGAACTCGTCGTCGCGGCCCATCTCGGTCGGATCGTAGCCCGAGTTCGGCACCACGTCGCGGAGCCGCCGCAGCGCCTGGTTGCCGACGCGGTGCATGAGGAACTCCCGCGCGGCCTGTTCTGCCCCGGGGATGGCGAACTCGACATGATGTCCCAGCTCGTGGACCATGATGGCCGGCGGCTCGTCCTTCTTCACCATGATCATCTTCCGGTCGCGGCTGGCGTACGCCCGGACCCTGGGCTTCGACTCCCACCTCACGTCGATCGGTGCCGCGCCCGGCCCGGCGACGAGCTTCGAGGCGAGCCAGTCGGCGGCTTCCTTGCGGTTCGCCGCATTCTTCGACCGGGGCTTGAACCCGGACCCGTCAGTGTGGGTCCACGCGGCCTGCTCGCCCGGCGCGACACCCAGGAGTGCCTCCAGCTCGGAGCGGATGCGGGCCTGTTCGGCGTCTCGGATCGCGGTCATCCGGTCGAGCAACTCCCGCTCGCGCCGGTCGAAGGCGTGGAGGGCGGCCTGGTGGTCCGGATCCAGGACCGAGCGGTTCGCCCCCGGCCCGGCCAGGTACGCCCGGATCTCGTCGGCCAGCGCGTTGCGGCGGTCCTGGAGCGCGTCGATCTCCGCCTGCGACCGTCCGCCGGCGTCGAGCCCGGCGATGGCCTGAACCTTCGCATCGAGGTGCGCGGCCCCGGCGATCCGCTCCCCGATCGGCCGGCCCGCGTCGATCGGCGTGCCGGGCTTCCAGGCCGGCTGCGCGGGACTCGTCGGCGGCGGGGTCGGTTTCGTCGCGGCCGGCGGTCGGGGCGGTTTTGCCGGCTTCCGGGCCGCTGGCGGCTTCACTGGGGGCTTCGGTCGGGTCGGTGCGGGCTTCGGGGGCTTCCCCGCCAGGATCGCCGCGTCGCGGGCCTCCGCGGCCGAGGCGACGGCCTCCCATTCCTCGTCGGTCGCCGGCTTCGGCTGGTGGAGCGTGTCGGACCAGGCCGGCTGAGGGTCGGTGTCCAGGACCTCCTGGACCGTGCAGTTGCAGTGCGGATGGGCCGGGGGAAACTTGACCTGGCTATAGTGCGGGTTGTCCCCGATCACCGCGAAGGCGTGCCCCAGGCGGACCGCCGGGGCTCGCGCGGCGATCGCCACGCAGATCGGGCAGGCGTCCCCCGAGAGGAGCCAGGTCCACCCGGTCACGACGCCCGACTGGACCGCCGCGGCCTCCTGCGCCGCGTGGACCGCCCGGGACGTCTCGGTCTGGGCGATCGCCCGGGCCCGGTACTTCTCCGCGCCGTCGAAGATCGCGTTGATCCGTTTCGTGAGGACCTCGACGGACTCGCCCTCCTTCACGACGCCCTGGTGGAGCGCCTCCCTCGTCTCGGCCAGGGCGACGTCCAGCCGCTTCGACGTGGTCGCGTTCGTCGAGCCGCAGAACGCCAGGGCCGCCTCGTCGACCTGCCGGGCCAGGTGGGGGTTCGTGACGTCCCAGCGGTCGGGGTCCAGGCCGATCCGCGACAGGAACTGCGAGCCGGCCGCGTCCCAGGTCAGCGACAGCAGCGGGGCCATCCGCTCGGCCAGCGTGAGCGTCCCCGTGCCGAAGTCGTGCCAGTCGGGCCAGGTCGCCGGCAGCGGCCCGGTCGCGTGACCCTTCCGGCCGGTCGCCAGGTACCGGAGGATGGCCCGCCGCTGCGAGGCGAAGACGGACCGCAGCTCCCGACGCAGGCGGTCGCCGCGCGGTAAGTTGTAGGTGTTCTTCTCGCCGTGGGGCGGCTTGGGTTTGGTTGCGGTTGCCATTGTTGAGCGAGCCGACCGGGATTCGAACCCGGATCCGTTAACCCCCGAGTTTTCGGGGCCCGGCTTCGCCCGGCCGCCCGTTTTGCGAACACCTTGCCCGACCGACGTAGCTGGCCTTGTCACAGCTCTTTGGACTCGTCGGTCGGAGGTGGCCCTGGACGGCCCGGTCCGCCAGCGTGTCTGCCAATTGCACCAGCGGCTCGTGATTCGGAGGACAGATGGACCAGTTGGAAGCGATCGCCGAGATCGTCCGGCGGATGCCGCCGGGGGCAGTCTTCAGCTTCAGCGTGACGACCCCGCAGGCGGCCCGGGCCGAGGCCCTCGAACATCTCCGGCGGATGGTGGAGGCCGGGGCGATCATCGGCAGCTTCGACGGCGTCTGCCACTACTGCAAGGGCTGGCCGGCGGCCGGCGAGCCCCACAAAGACGACTGCGCCTTCGTCGCCGCGGAGGCGTTCCTCGCGTCGCTCACTCCGCCGGAAACAGCCCCTTGATCCGGCCGTGGTACCGGAACACCGTCGCCCCGCCGGCCGTCCGCCGGACCGTCCGGGCGTAGCGGTGCCGGGTCGGGTACGCGAGGCCCAGATACGACTCGGAGAGCGTGCCGTCGGGCGCGGCCTCGTACACCGCCCCGCCGCGGTACCAGACCAGCGCCTCGGCGTGGTCGCGGCGCACCTTGAGCTGCGCCCCGTCGTGCGGGGCGCCGACCAGCTCGGCCGTCTCGATGCCCGCGCCCGCGCTCATGCCGCGTGCTCCACCCGGACGTCGCCCGCCGACCAGCCGAACCTCGCCGCGGCCCGTCCGGGGGGCTCGGCCTTCGCCTTGGCCGCGAGAGCTGCCGCGGCCGACTTGTGCCCGTGCGACAGCTCGGCGTCGATCACCAGCCGACCCGAGGAGTCGCGGGAGTGGCCGGTCACCCGCAGCGACGAGCCGCGTGCGAAGAGGATCTCGTGCTCGTCGGGATACTTCGACAGGCCGGACATGCTCGCCCCGTGCGACCCCTTCGGGGCCGTGATCCGCAGCAGCGCCCCGTTCTTGCCGACAAAGTCATGGCAGACGTCGGGCTTCAGCGAAGTCGAGAGGAACGCCTTGTCGTGGATGACCGCGCCCTTGAGGCTGTCGGCCGAGAGCCCGAGATCCTTCAGGTCGCTCACTCCGCGGTAGACGACCCGCGTCTCGGACAGGCTGGCCGATGCGAGGGCCCGGTCGACGCCCTTGACCGTCTGCTCGGCCTTCGATTCGTCCATCGACAGTGTCGAGCCCTTGCGGCAGAAGCGGTTGATGTCCTGGAAGTCGTTCGAGCTGTAGGTCTCGATCGCGGCCTTCTCGTGCGTCCCGAGCGAGTCGTGCCAGCTCTTGCTCATGCCGGCGAACTCGCGGGCGACCTCGCCCTCGGGCGCCCCGGCCAGGTCTCGGCCTGGTCCGTGTCCGCCACCGCCTCCACCGCCGCCGGCGGCATGCCCCCCGGCCGGCTTCTCCGCGGGCTTCGCTGGGCCGCCCGGCCGTGCCGACAGCGGGGTGAACGTCCCCGTGGCCCCGTGGCCGTGTCCGTGGCAGAACCGGCCGTCGGCACCGTGGCAGTGGTTGTACTTCGTGAGCCACTCGGCCAGGTCGTCGATCACCTCGATGCCGGCGAATCCCTTGCAGTCGTCCAGGTAGGCGTCGAACGCCGCGACGGTCGCCGGGTACTCGGCCGGGTGCGGGGGGAGCGAGTAATCGCCCTTGAAGTCAGCCGGGCCGAGACAGCCGCAGTCGCTGCGGGCTGTCGATCGCCCGAAAGGGACGTCGCCTCCCTTGGCTCCCTCCGTCCCGTCGCCGGTCTGGGGGCCGTCCTCGTCGTCCACGCCCGGCTCCGGCCCGGCGGTGCCGCCGGCGATCCGGATCTGGACGTCGGAGAAGTACTCGTCGCCGCGGACGTTGTCGGGGTCGTACCCGATCGCCTCGCGGTACTCGTTGCGGGTGATCCCGTCGGCCTTGAAGTCCTCGCGGGCCCGCCCGTGCACCGCGTCCAGGCTCTCCTGCAATTCCTGGATGTGGGCGTAATCATACGTGAAGCGGTACGCGTGCGGGTCCAGGCCGAACTCCGGCAACAACTCGAACTGGAGGGTCTCGGCGATCAGCTCCTGGATCGAGACCACCGTGCCCCAGCTCGATCGGTTGGCCTCGCCGAGGTTCGCGTAGGTCTTGTTGGGGTCGGGCAATCCCAGCGACATCGCGGCCACGCCGATCGCCGCGGCGATGCGGGCCTCGGCCATCCGGGGGAGCTTGTCGAGCGCCATCTTCTCCGGCGAGAGCCCGAGCTCGACGATCTTGTACCGCCCGGCCATCACCAGCGGCCGGCCGGTCCGGTCGCCGGCGAACTCCTCGACGAACCGGTCGCCCATCCGGGCCGCGGCGTCGGCGTCGGGCCGCGGGCCGTTGTCCCCGTCGGGCACGATCGCCACGCCGGGGATGCCCGAGTTGAGCATGAGGCTGGCCGTGTACCCGGCGACCAGATTATCCGAGCATACCTCGCGGAGGCAGGCCCGCAGAGCCGCCAGCCCGAGCCGCTCGTTCCGCGGGTCGATCCCGCCGCCGATGTGGATCACGTCCTCCGGCGGCAGGTGGTAGACCGCGGTGTCGAGCCAGACCCGGTAGCCGTCGATGTACCTCGAACCGTCGGCCGGCCAGGTCGGCAGGATGCGGTAGTGCGGGATCCACCACAGCTCCGTGAGCCGCCCCAGGTTGTCGCGGACCTTGTAGATATATGCGTTTCCGTCGCATTTCAGGCTGAGCCCGACGGCCTTCTCCATCGTGCGCCGGCCGTAGTACGGGTTGGGGCGGTTCCAGAGCTCGACGGCGTCGTGCCGGGGGATCGGCACCAGCTCGCCGGCGCGGTTGACCCTGGCCAGGCCGATCCGCGGGCGGGGGAAGCGGTCGCCGAGCCAGGCGAGGGCCAGGGCGACGATCGGCGACATCCACGTGTCGCCGGCCTCGCGCTCCCAGTCCTTGCGCGCGCCGGGGAGGAACAGGCGGATCCGCGACCAGCCCCAGCCGCCGTAGCGCGTCCAGAGGCCGCCGAACACCTTGGTCAAGGCGCCGTAGATGCCGGTCAGGATCGGGCCGGTGGACCGGCTGTCGGAGCGGGGTTGGGCCATCGGCTAGAATGGAGCGGCCGGCGATTGGGCCGGCGGGAGGTTCACATGAAAGAGATCGTCGGAGAGCCGATACGCGGGGGCGTCGAGAGCGCGGGCGCCGTGCTTTACGCAACCGTAACCGGCCGGTTCCGGTTGGACGATTTCGATCCGCTCGAGGAAGTCGTATGGCGCGACGTCGAGATCGTCTTGCGGCCGAAACGGAAGGACGTCGGGCCTGAGGACGGCGGCTTTCTCATCCCGATGACGGTCGGCGAGGCCGTGCGCCTTGGTGTCGTATTGAACCGCCCCGAGCCCGACCGATTTGACCTCGCCGTCCCGGCGTCGATGCCTGTCCACCCGGAGCAGGTCGTCCTGATCGGCGGCCCCTACGAGGGTTGCAACCTGTGTTTCAGCAACACCCTGGAACTCCACTTCCCCGACGCCCTCAACCGCGTGCCCTACCGCGACAAGGATGGGGTCGAGCGGCTCGGCTTCGGGAAGATCGTCTATGCGGCCAGCGGGCACCGCGACGGGTTGGGCCGGCGAGTGTTCATGCACGTCGGGCCGTCGCCGCTCAAGCCGGCCTTCGAAGCGATTGCCGCGGACGATCCGGGTCCGGCGCCTGAGCCGGACACCTGGCGCGAGCGTCCGCCCCTACTGTGACTTGGTCTCGAGGCTCATTGACCCGGCCGTCCCGATCGCGTCGCACCGCCAGCACACCGGCCGCTGTCCGGCGAGGTACAGTTTCGCCGCCGGCCGCCCGCACCGGCCGCAGCGGCGGAGCGGGCCGGCGTCCGGCGGTGCCGGGCTCGCGGGCGGCTTCCAGACGGACGGGTCGATCGTGCCGTCGGGTCGACGGTTGGGCGCCGGTACGGGGTGGTTCATTTTTGCGATCGCATCTGGGCGAACAGGTGGCCGCACAGGTAGCCGGCCCCGAACGGGATCGTCGGGTACCGCCGCGACCAGGTCCACACCTGCCACGAGATCGTGGCGCTCCCGCCGGCGGTCAGGCCGACGGCCAGGTCGTAGAGGCCCAGCAGCACGGCGACGGCCAGGAGGACGCCACAGGTGAGTCGGGCGGCGGTCATCGTTTGGGATCCTCGACGCCGGCGAGCTTGAACGCGATCGCCCGCAGCGACGCGATGTGAGCCTCCGCTTGGCGGAGCGAGCCGGCCGATCCGGTGCCCTCGCTCGGCCGCACTCCGACCCGCCAGAGCTCGTCCATGAGCTGCTGCGCCTCGTCGTGGCGGATCACCGTCACAGGCGGCGTGTAGTGGGCGGAACTGTCGTCGGCCAGGCGGTCGAAGATCAGCTCCCGGGCGACCCCGATGTCGCTCCCCAGTGGGCCGCCGCGGTGGATGACGTGCAGCGAGAAGCCGCCGCACGCGAAGTTCTGGTGGAGATGGAATTCCTGCGGCATCGCTTCAGAACACTCCGATCGAATCGACCCGGACGCCCGCGCCGCCGGCGCCCCAGGCGGCCAGGGCCAGGGCGATCACGCAGTCGTCGTGCATCCCCTCGGGCGCCGCCATCCGGACCTTCCGCGTCTTCGTCAGCTCATACTGAAACGCGAGCAGCTCGGCCTCCTGCTCGGGGACGTCCATCAGCCGGAGCTTGCCGTGCTCCAGCTCCATCGCCAGGTGGTCGATGAGCTGCTGTTTCGAGGCGTTGGTGAGCTGGTACGGATAGGCGTCGAGGCCCGCGTTGACCAGCCGCTCGAAGATCGGGTCGCCGACGCCGGTGCTGTCGCAGTAGATGACCGGGCGGTACCAGCTCGCGGCCTGGCGGATCGAGGCGAGCTGACGCTCCCAACTGATCTGATTGAACCGGTCGAAGTAGAGCTGCCTGCCCGTGTTGTCGATCACCGTGACGACGGTGAAGTCCTCGATGCGGGCCAGGTCGATGCCCATCGAGTAGGTCCGCCGCGGCTCCATCAGGCAGCGGTTGCCCGAGCGGCCCCGGTCGATCGACTCCGCGACCCGGCGGAACACGCCGCCGGCGTCGTCGAGGAACTCGGCGAGGAACTCCTGGCGGAACAGCCGCTCCGGCATCTGCCGGCGGGCGGCCTCGACCTCGGCGGGGTCGATGAACGGGTTGCAGACCGTCGGGAGCTGCCAGCTCGCCCACTCGGTTTCGAGCGGGTCCTGGCCCCAGGTCCAGGCCCGCCAGAAGAAGTCGCGGCCCTTGGGCGTCGAGAGGAAGTCCGCGCCGCCGCGGTAGTCGGTCAGCGTGGGCCGGATCGCCCCGTTCCACGCCGCCTCGAGGTTCCGGCACTTGGCCGCCTCGTCGACGACGACGTGGGCGTATTTGCGGCTTCGGCCGGCGTCCTCATCCTCGAGCGACCAGAACTCGATCGAGCCGCCCGTGATGAGCTCGATCCGGCCCTCGGTCCGGTTGGTGCGGGCGATGACGGGCTTCAGCGCCCGCCCGAAGTCCCTCCAGACCTCTCCGAGGTACTTGTAGCTCGGGGCGAACCAGGCGACCGGTCGGCCGTCCAGGGCGGGCCGGACGAGCCGGTGCAGGCCGTAGACCGTCTTGCCGAACCGCCGGCCGCACGCCAGGACCCGGAACCGGGCCGGGCTGGCGAGGATCTCAGCTTGCTTCGGGTGCGGCCGCGAGAGCCGGATCGTCACTGTGGCCATGCGTCAGCTCGTCGATGGCCTCGCGGACCTCGGGCGGGATCGGGACCTCGACGACGACGGGGTCGGCCCCGAGCTCGATCCGCCGCGGGGCCAGCTCGCGGGCCTTCGCCTCGCACGCCTCGATCTGGCGGCGGATCCGGGCGGCCGTCGGCAGGTCGAACACGATCGCGAGGCGCCGGTCGCCGGCGGTCGCGATGAACGCGACATCGCCGTCGGGGGTCGGGAACACGTCGAGCGACCCGGCCGGGGTGGGCTCCGGGCTCGCGGCCGCCGGGGCCGCGCCGGAGCGCACGAGCTTGCCGGTCATCGGGTCGATCGGGTGGGACTCGCGGCGGTTGCGGGTGGGTCGGTGGGCCAGGAGTACGGGTCTCACGGTCGGTCGGTCTCCGGCTCGGGTAAGGGGGTGTCGGCGAACTCGACGACGATCTTCAGCTCGCCGTCGTGCTCGACGTGGTGGTTCTCGCGGTACTTCGCCGGCCGGTGCGCCTTGAGCAGGATCTCCAGCAGCCGGTCGGAGTACTTCCGGACCTGGCCGCACTCCTCGCCCCGGTAGAACACCGGCTCCAGCGTCCCCTCGACGGCCCGGCGGCGGGCCTCGCGCTCCAGGGCGTCGGTCGCCGACTCGAGCGCTTCGTCCCAGGCCCGGGCGAACGCGGGGTCGGCCTTGCGGCGGTCGTAGGCGGTGTGCCGGCTGATCGACGCCTCGCGGCACGCCTCGGAGACGTTGGCGCTCGTGGCCAGGGTCTCCAGGAAGATGAAGCGGGCGGTCTCCCAGTCGGTGAGGTTCTCGGCCATGGCTGTCTACGCGCGCGAACTGTGAGGGCGGCGCCGGCGGGGCGGCTGGGCTCAGGATTCGAGCTTCACCCAGCGTCCCTCGGTGAGCTGATACACCATGACCCCGTATGGCAGGATATTTCCGCCGGTCTGAGTGTAGCCGGTGGAGAGGGCGTACAGGACCGACGCGACCTGCTCTTGTTCGGCCTGGGAGAGCGGCCGGCCCGGGATCACCAGCATGGCAGGAGGGTTCATCGGGGAAACCCGCAGAGGGAGGAGGACACCGCCTGAGCTGGGCCGCCTACTCCCGCAACGGATGCGGTTTCGGACGGCCCAGCTATGGGGCGTCTCAGTTGAGCATCTCGGGGCCGTCGGGGCGGTACAGGCGCGGTGCCCGCTCGCGCTCGGCCAGCGTCCGCTCGTGGCGCATGTTTTCCTGTCGCTGGAGCCACCAGCCGAGCACGACCGACGCCAGCCCGATCAGGGCCGGCGCGAGCTGGAGCAGCACGGCGCCGACGCCGCCGAACATCATGCCCACCGCCGTCAGGGGGTGCCACTTGTGGTCGGTCATGGGGGATCAACTCCGGACCGTACAGGCCCGGCATGCCCGGGTTCAGGCCGCCGGCCGCGTGGCCGGGGCCGGGAGCTTGACCCCGCCCGACAGCGCGGCGAGCGTCACGGCGATCGCCATGGCGAGCTGGTCGTAAGGCGGCGGCAGCACGCCCGACACGGAGGTCAGGACCGCGGCGATCGCACCGACGAGGGCCTTGTGGCTGGAGAAGAACTGCTTGATCACGGTCGTACCTCGGGATGGGGGATGGGGGTGCCCGGCGGCGGATGACCGGGCACCCCCCGAGGGAGTCTCACGCGTCGAAAAGGGTAGAGGCGGCGGCGCGGGTCGAGTCCGCCGGGGCTCCCGGTGATCCACCGGGATTGGGGGCCGGGAGCCCCGCGAACGACGCTCGCGCGACGAAAGGGTATCTCAGTTCGCGACGTACACCAGGTCGGCCGACAGGCCGGCGGCGTCGAGGCCGCCCGGGCTCTTGCCCTGGCCGTCGAGCCAGAGCTTGTTGTAGACGGCGTAGGCGGCGTCGAAGTAGCGGGCGAAGAAGTCCCAGGTGGCCGGCTGGAGGATGCCCCAGGTGTCGAGGTAGATGTACTCCTCGTCATATTTCTGGGAAACCACGCAATGGCCGCCCTCGATCCGGCTGAACCAGTCGGGCGTCCAGGGCACGCCGGCGTCGGTCTGGGCCATGGCCGAGCTGGGGAACATCATTCCCAGGTAGATCCCGCCGTAGACCCAGATGGCCTGCTTGACGTGCTCGACCGACGTCGGGTTGACGACCGTGTAGGCTTCGAGCCGGTTGCCGTAGAGGCCCGTCGCTTGCCAGTAATCGAGGACGTCGGTCTCGACCAGGCCGTTGTCCGGCTGGCCGGTGCGGGGGTCGTAGCCTTCGAGCGAGCGGTACGCGGCGATCGCCTCTTCGGCGGTGACGACCAGGTCGCCGCCGTTGGCCGCGGACCAGCCCTGCTGGAGGTGGCCGACGCCGGCGAGCGTGCAGTTGCCGGCGACGTCGTTGCCCATCGGCCCGGCGTAGGCTTTCCCGCTCGACGTGAAGTCGAGCGCGGGCGGCGGCGGCGGCAGTTGCGGGGCCAGAAGCGCGGCGAATGCCGGCAGCGCGGCGAGCCGGGCCTTCGAGGGTGCGATCCGTCCGAGCTTCCGCGGGGGCGTCACTGGGGCCATCGAGGCATCTCCGAGAGGGCGCCGCTGAAGGCGGCGATGAAGGCCAGCAGGATCGGCACGAGGGCCGCGGCGATAAGGGCGGCGAGGAGGAACTCAAGCAAGCCCCAGACGCGGCGAGGCAGGCGGATCATCGGCGGGTGCCTCGCGATGGTGGCGGCGGCGGGGGATCCAGTAGAAGTCGAGCAGCCGGCGGAGGCTGAACTCGAACCAGGGGCCGAAGAGGAGCGTGTTCCAGAGGCTGAACCAGCCCGCGGCGGAGTGGTACCAGTGCCAGGGAGGCGCCGTCCGGGGATTGGGCGGCGGGGCGGCCCTGGCCTTCTTCTTCGGCCGGGCCTTCGGCGCGGGCTCGGGCCGCCGGTAGGCGACTTCGCCCCTCGCGTCGAGGTGGTAGACGACCGGGTCGGCGCTCCGATAGAGTCGCATCGCCCTATACACCCTCAGTATGCCCGCGTCCGTTCGGATCAACTCACCTTGATGTACAGGTCCGGACCCAACCGCAAGACCTGCTCGGACTTCCATCCCTCAGATTCGAGCGCCCAGCGGATCATCTTCATCGCCGCGGCGGTTGCCCGGACGACGGTCGCCGGCGACGTCCGGGCGCGGCGTGCCGCCTCGAAGACGTTGCAGCCGCCCTTGCCGTCGAGCCCGAATCGCGCGCGGATGATCCGTCGCTGGAGCGTGGGCAACAGGTCGACCGCGGCGCGGACCAGCTCGTCGAGCTCGTCCGCGGCCTCGTCGCGCCAGGCCGGCTCGGCGGGATACTCGTCGGCATCGATCGCCGCTTCAAAGGCGCGTCGCCGAGCCTCCCTGGCGACGGCCCGCTTCAACCTGCCGATGATGTGCACATGGCAGAACGAGGCGAACTTCTCCACCGGGAAGCCGACCGGGAGGTCGCGCGCACACTCGGCCATCGCGACGGCGGCAACCTGGCGGAGGTCCTCGTCCTCGACGCCCCGGTTGAAGAACTTCGCCGCGAGTTTATATGCGTAGTTGAGATTCCGTTCGACGAGCGCGCGGCGATCGTCGGCCGAGAGTCTTGCCACGTTGCGACTCCTGGTGAGCTTCTATCCTCAGAATGCCGTGCACCTAGGCGCGGTGAGTCACGGCGGCGGTCTTTTTAGGATGGGCGGGACGGGATGACCGCGTTAAACGGTACAGGTGGAATCGGTCGCGTGGATTCGGCAGTCTGAGTGATCTAAATAGGACCGTGCGGCGGCATGCTGAGGGTAGACGGCACGTCGCCGGGCGACTTGACGGCGACTCGCCCCATAATTACTGTTATGGAGCCAGTGCAACCCCATGTGCCCCGTTATCCCCCGGGTTTACGCCCCGTTATCCCCCGAAAAACTGGGGACATAATCTGGAGCCTAATTTCCGATGTCGGCTGTGAACGGGTGGTCAGGTGCGGTGTCGGACTTCGTCGCGGCGATGGTCGAGGACGAGAAAAGCCCCAACACGATTGCATCGTACCGCGACGACCTTTCGCGGTTCGCGAGCTGGTACCGGGGCGAGTATCAGTCGGACCCCGACGTCGGGAATCTGGGCGCCTCCGAGTTGCGGGCGTGGAAGACGCACCTCTCCGAGGGCCTCGGGCAGGCGCCCGCCTCGGTGAACCGCCGGCTGGCCGCGCTGCGGTCGCTGTCGAAGTGGGCGCAGGCCAAGCGGGGGTCGACGCCGATCCCGGTGCCGAAGTCGCTGCGGGAGGAGGCGCGACGGCCGCGGTGGCTCACGAAGAAGGAGCAGCACGCGCTGGTGCGGTGCGTCGAGCGGGGCCAGGACCGGCGGTCGATCGCGATCGTGGCGCTCCTGCTCCATGCCGGCCTGCGGATCGACGAGCTGGCCCGGCTCACCTGGGGACAGGTGGCGATCAGCGAGCGGAAGGGGTCGCTCGACGTCGTCGGCAAGGGCCGCAAGCGCCGCGTGATCCCCCTGAACGTCGAGGCCCGCAACGCGCTTCTGGAGCTGGACGGCCGCTCGCCGTCGGCGGGCTCGGCGCCGGTGATCCAGGGCCAGCGCGGCCCGATGACGCGGAAGGGGATCCAGAAGGTGGTCGACGCGATCGGCCGGGCCGCGAAGCTGGACGGGTTCTCGGCCCACGTCCTCCGCCACACCTTCTGCAAGCGCCTGGCGGACGCCGGGGTCCGCCTCGAGGAAATCGCCGCCCTGGCCGGCCATGAGAGCCTGGACACGACCAGGCGGTATGTCGAGCCCGGCCAGGACGAGCTGGCGGCGGCCGTCGAGCGGATCGCCGGCGGGGCGGAGTGACTCACCCCACCACCGGCCGGGCCGGCCAGCCGGTCCCGCACCGCAGGCAGCAGACCCGGCGGGCGGTCCCGTCGCGGTTGAAGACGGTGACCGACCCGCAGACCGGCCGACGGCAGGCCGGGCAGTAGAAGTGGCCCCGGCAGCCGCGCTTGTGACGCTTCGGCTGGATCGTCGCGCAAGGCGCCTGTGGATCGGTGCGGGCGGGGGTCATGGCTACCTCGGAATGTCCTCGCGACCCTCCAGCCGGTCCGCCGTCTCGCGGAGCGCGCGGACCATCGTCGAGCGGTCGCAGTTGCTCACATACTGGGCGAGCCCCGGGTCGTCGAACACCAGGAGGGCGAAGAGCGCCCGGCCCTGACTCGACGGACCGGCCGGGAGGACGCCCTCCACCAGGCCGGCCAGCGACCGGAAATACCCCTTGAGCTCGGGCTCGTCCATTTCCCGGAGCGACTTCACGGTGCGCGTCTCCCCTCCCCTGCCGGCGTCGGGGCAGGGGCCTTCTAAGTAAGCTTTGCGCGATCCACAAACCTTAACCCGAACATCCTACGCAGCCGCGTCCTCTTCGCCCGCGCCGGCGCCGGGGTCGGCCACCCGCATCCCGCGGAAGAGTTGCGCCAGCGCCTGCTCGACGACCATCGACTCGGTCAGCTTGCGCGTCTGCGCATAGTAGGCCAGGAGCCCCGACGTGCGGGTCAGCAGCGTGACCGTGTGCCGGATCGTCCCCGTGGGCTCGCGCCCGTCCGTCTTCGCCACGATGCGCCGCCGCGGCATCTTCGCATTGTCCATAAGGCACCTCCGTGCCTGTACGTATCGGCGCCCGGGCGCGTGGCGATTCAGTCGAACAGTGTCGGCTGGAGTGAGGCCTCAGCGCGGCGGTTGAACCACAGCGACTCGACCCGGCGGCTGGCGCGGAACACGGTGACCGGCCGATCGAGTCGCCTCCAGTCGCCGAACAGCTCGTCATAGAGCGGGCAATCGTACCCACTGAGCACTACAGAGCCATCCAGTCCCCGCAGGACGGCCGCCAGGTCCCGGTGGTCAGAGTCGGACATCTCGTGCGAGTAGCCGCGGACGTCGGACCTGGTGGAGTGGGGATAGGGGGGATCGACGTAATGGAGCGTGCCCGGCCCGTCGAATTCGGCGAGGACCTCGACCGCCGGCCGCTGCTCAATGGTCACCCCCCTTAGCCGCTCGGTCCAGGCCTCGAACGCCGCTGGCAGCCGCGCCCAGTCCATGGCCGGCGTCGTGCCCGAAAGCCGGTTATTCGCCCGGAAACCCGTCCCCCGATTCGCGTTTACCGAGTCCGACCCGAATCCCAGGTGGCTGCGAATCAGCGTCCGTCGAGCCCGCTCGACGGGATCCTCCGTCGGCTCGTAGGCGGCGCGGAATTCCTCCCGCGCAAAGGGAGTGAGGGCCAGCGCCTCGGCGAGCTGCGACCTGGCCGCCGCGTCGCGTAGCACGCGGAAGACATTCACCACGTCGCCGTCCAGGTCGTTGAGGACCTCGGTCCGGGAACGGGCCTTGCGGGCCAGGACGCTCGCCGCGCCGCAAAAGCCCTCGGTGTAGGCGTCATGGGGAGGGAAGTGACGGACGATCCACGGGGCGAGCTGCCACTTCCCGCCGTGGTACCTTAGCGCCGGCCTCCGAACCGTTGCCATCGTCACGCCACGGCCTCCTTCGCATGCGACGCCGGCGACCAGTCGAGGGCGGATTCCAGGATCGCTCGCGCGGTCGCGTACCGGCCCGGCTCGTCGTGCTCGAGCGCCTGCCGGTGCTGCTCGAGCGACCGGCGGATCGCGTCCTCCAGCGACTTGATCCGCTCGACCAGGTCGCGGTGGTGCCGGTCGACGACCTGCTTGGCGATCGTCGCCAGGGCCTCCCGGTCGCCGTCGTCGATCGCACGGCCCGAGACCGCGAAACACCCGGCCGCGGGGTCCTCGTCCGGGGCCGGGTCCGGGTCTGGCTCGGGCGGAGGGGCCGGCCGGACCGCCGGTCGGGGATACGCGGTCGCCTCGGGGTGGTTGTCGGGTTCGCCGAACAGGGTCGGCCCGTCGTGTCGTCGCTTCGCCATGGCAAATCCTCGCTCTCCCAGGGTGGCCAGTCGGTAGGCGATCTCCGCGTCGTAGCCCCAGTCGGTCTGGCCCGGTACGGACAGCCGGAGGGCCGGGCCCCGGCTGATCCGGCCGCGGGCGATCCGGTCCACGTCGCGCTCGACCAGCCGCGACAGGGGCGGCGGCACGACGTGGACCGCCGGCAGCTCGGCCTCCGCGCGCCGGCAGCCGCCGGGTCCGACCCCGGCCGGCTCGCCGGCGAACAGCTCGTCGAACGAGTAGTCGGCCCACGCCGCCGCGCGGTAGCTGCCGGAGTACAGGTCCACGCGGCGGCGGTAGACGGGTATCACGCGGGCGGCCATGGGGCGCCTCCGTCGGCCGGCCGGGCGTCCCAGGCCCGGGCCTGCTCGGCCGTGTAGAGGACCGGCAACGACGGGTCGGTGTCGTCCTCCGGGCCGGGTCCGCAGCCGCGCCCGGATCCGCCCGCGCACCGGTCCACGGTGGCCGTCCAGTCCTCGTCGACGGGCCGGTAGGGGTCGGCGGCGACCCACGCGCGGAGCCACCAGCCAACGGCGATGAGGGCCACGCAGATGCCGACGACCATCGGGATATCGCCGTTCATGACGACACCTCCGCGGGCTTGCGGCCCTTCGCGGACTTGCCTCGCTTGCGCGGCGGCGCGGATTCGAGCTGCGCCAGCACCGCCGCGGCCGGGACGGTCTCCGTCTTCCGGCAGTGCGAGCACGTCGCCTGATGGCGGAGCCGGACGGCGCGGCAGTTGGTGCACATGACCGTCGAGGATCCGGTGCCCCCGACGCCCTCGGCCGCCGCGATCGCCTTGCGGAAGCGGTCGAGGGTCCATTCGCCGGTGTCGATCGGCGACGCGGGGACGTGGCCGGGCGCCTCGAGCCCCAGCACCCGCCGAACTCGGTCGACGAGGGCGTTACCCTCGAGGGTCGGCGTGCGGCGGGAGTCCTCTCCCATCCAGAACGCCGGAGAGCCTCCGCCGCGGACCCGGTAGCCCGGGCACTGGCCCGGCTTGACGTTGCGCCACGCGTCGCCGAGGGCGGCGACGATCTCCAGCGTCGTCGGCGGCTTCTCGGCGTGCTTGAGGCGATCGGACAGGCCCTGCCACCCCAGGGCCTCGCGGAGCCTGGCCTCCAGGTCGGCCGACTTCCACTCCGGCCCGCAGCCGTCGGCACGGCCGGGAGCGGCGGGGACCGGGCCGCCGGCGGGGGTCTCCTCCTCCGGCGATTTCCCGGGCCGGTTCGCCAGCTCCCGCGCGGCCTCGAATTCGCTGATCGCGGCCGCCGCCGTCTTCGGGCCGCGGATGTGGCCGAGCAGCTTGCCGGCCTCGATGTCGGCCGCCACCCGCCGGTCGACCGCCCGCAGTTCAACATCGGTCAGGCGGATCGGGTTCTCGCGGGAGCCGATGGGGGCGGAATCGGCGGGGGAGGGCGCCTGGCCGGGCTCCGCAAGCCATGCCGCGGGGATGCCGTCGGGGTACGTCGTCTCGATCGTCCAGCCGCGGTCGACGCGGAAGGTCGCGATGGCGTCCCCCAGTGCCCCGGCCAGCGAGGCCGCGACGCGGCCCTCCGCCCGCATGTCGTCGAGCGTCCAGCCGTCGCGCAGGCAGATCGCCAGGTCGCCGGCCGTCTCGATGTCCATGTTGCCTCGGAGCCAGTCCGCCACCGGGGCGCCGCCCGGCCCGATCACGGCACACAGCTCGGCGATCGGCACCGCGCGCCAGTCCGCCGGCTCCGCCGCGTGCCCGTCGCGCTCCGACTTCCGCCGCTCGGCCGCCTCGACGGCCGCCGCCATCTCGCGGTCGTAGGACCGGCCGCGCGGCTCGTCGGGGTCGACGTCCGGGTAGGTCCCGGTCCCGTTGATCCGGTCCAGGATCGGCCGGCCCGTCGAGCCGGTGAGGATCTCCTGCTGGATCTCCTCGACGAGCTTCACGCGCTCTCGCCACGCCGTCTTCACCTCGCGGAGGGTCGCCTCCGCGTCGAGCACGTCCTGGTGCGCCGCCCGCTCGCGACGGAGCGCCTCCCGCAGCTCGGCCACCAGGCCGTCGTTCTGACTGCTACTCATGGTCATGGTCCACCGCCCTCGATCTTGGGTTGCCACGGTCGTTTCGGGGTCTCCGCCGGTGGGTCGGCGGTCTTCACGTAGATCTCCCTCCAGGGCCAGAGCTCCAGCTCGACCCGCCATCGCGACGTCCGGTAGAACTGCCCGAGCTTCGGGCCGGCCACGTAGGTCGCCAGGAAGACGACCCGGCCCGCGGCCGGCCGGCGCAGGCGCTCGATGTAGCCCATCGCGTCGTCCCAGGTCTCCAGGATCGCCGGCGGTCGGCCGTCCCGGCGGTCCACCAGGACGAAGCCGACGGCGACGTCGATCGGCGGCGCGGGCGGCCGCGGCGAGATCCCCAGGTTGACGCGATGGAGCCTCATGATTGTTCCCTTGGTCGTCAGCTCAGTAGGCGATCTTGGCCGCGGCCGCCCGCAGCACCTCCAGGTCCTCGTGCCGGTAGTGGTCCTGCGTCTGGCGGCGGGCGTGCCTGAGGATCCGCTGGAGCGCCAGCTCGCCGATGCCCCACCCCTCGGCGAGCGTGCCGACGGTGTGGCGGAAATCCAGCAGCGTCAGGCCGGAGACGCCGGCCCGCTCGCCCAGCGCTCGGACCTCGTCGAGCGGCGTCTTGCCGGGCCGGCAGTGGTGCCAGAACCCAGTCCGTCGCTTGTGGGGGAACACCCAATCGCAGCCGCAGAGCGGCAGCCAGGACTCCAGCACGGCCGCCAGTGGGTCGGCGATCGGGAGCTGCGCGGCCCGCGCCCGCCGCTTGAGCCGCCTGGCCGGGTGCGAGCGGATCACCAGTACCCGCCCGGCGAGGTCCAGGTCGCGGGGCCGCAACCCGAGGACCTCCAGCTTGTGCGCGCCGGTAAACGCCAGGGTGTACACCAGTGCCCGCAGCCGGGCCGCGTCCCATTCGCCCGACTTCGCCTCGAGGTCGGCCCGGGAGAGCACCTGACGGATCTCGGCCGGTTTCCGGTGGCGGCGGAACGGCTCCTCCGCCTCCAGCTCGTCGCCGGGCAGCCACGCGCCGACGCCCCGGAACGCGAACGGATCCGGCATGTACCGCCGAGAGACCCCATACCTGCACGCCGCATGCAGTGCGGCCAGCAGCGATCGATGGGTCGCCGGAGCGCGATGGCCATGGTCGGCCATCCAGTCCGCGATCGCCGTCGGCGTCAGCCGCGTGGTCGACGGGCAGTAGGCCGACAGCTCGCGCAGGACCTGGCGGACCTTGCGACGCGTCGCGGGGCGGCGCATGGGCGGCGCGTAGAGCGAAAGCACCTCCCGCTCGAAGCGGGAGAAGGACACGCTGGGCATGGTCGGATTCTCCGCTGGACGTTGGTTGATCCGTGGAGATTCTGACCCCCAAATCCGTTGACGCAAATATGAGTGCGATCAGGCAATGCGCATGCGTGTGATGGCGTCGCAAGTGCGTGACGGCGGGCGGGGTTAGGCCGCGCGACACACGATCACTACCCGCGTTAGAGTCGCGGACTTCGAATCCGAAGGTTGTAGGTTCGAATCCTACCGGGCGCGCTTCCCTGCCAACGACTTGCGGCGATCCGCCGGCCTGTCGGCCGATTCCCGCCCACGCATTGCCCACGACCCCGCGCTCAGGATCTGATCGCGGGGTCGTGGTATTTGCTGCGAGAACCCAGGCGCGCCGGCATCACCGCGTGCCGGCCGGCCGGTAGGAGCGAACAGCTCGCCGGCGCCTATTCTCCCTCATCGAGCCAGCGCGCCAGCGCGTCGGCGGCGGAATCCGTCTCACTGCCGCCGAGCCGCAGCATCGGCGAGGCTCCGGCGAGCTCATAAGCGGTGCGGGCCCACGTCGGGTCAAAGCCCGAGTTGGTACGGAACAGCCACAGGGGCGCCGGCGCCGCCAGCGCCGCGGCAGCCTTCAGCCCGCCGAACTGCTCCAGGCCGGGGAGGTCGATCGTCGCCGGCGTGTGGTCCGCCTCGCGTGAAGGCACGCCGAATAGCTCGATGGCCGTGCGGCCCAGGCCCTCCAGGAGCGGGCGGGCGACCAGCGCCTGGGAGCCGGCCTCGCCGAGGGCGATCAGGTTCACCTCGCGCACGTCCTCCTGCGCCCGGCACCAGGCCAGCACGGTGGCCAGGTCCTGCATCTGGTCGGCCGGCAGCGACGGGTTATAGCACTCGAAGTGGGCCGTCTCGGGCCGGTGCGCGACTGGGTCGCGCGGGTCGATCGACTCGCCGACGAACAGGGGGTCGAAGCCCACGACCTCGTGGCCGTTCGCCAGCAGCGAGCGCACCAGCGCGGAGGGCCCGCCCGAGCCGTCGACCAGCCCGGCCTTGCCCCGCGAATGGGCCACGACCGTAAGCTGCCCCGAGGGATGCGCCGGGATGATCCGGACGACCGGGATCGCCTCGCCCGTCCCATTGCGGCCGAGCAGGCGGTGCACGACCGTGAACTCCTCGCGGGGCAGCCGGCGGACCTCACTCGCGTCGAGCGAGTCCGGCGGCGGGTTCACGATCCCCGTGCGGACCTTGAGCGCCGTCATGAATAGCCGCCGGCCCGCCTCCCACCGCGCCGTGCCGCCCCAGGGACCCAGGTCCTCAACCTGCCGCCGCCGGGTGTCGACCAGGAACGCCTCGAGCCCCTCGGGCGTCTTGCGGTCCGACGGCGCGGGGTGCTCGGGGCCGAACGTCAGCAGGTCCTTGCCGGTCTCGGGCTGCTGACCTTTCGGCTCGCGGGTCCGGTCGGGATCGTCGATGCCGAGCAGCCACCGCCCCATCGCCGCATACACGGCGTTCCGGCTCGTCTGGTTGTAGTTGTGGGGAAAGTCGAACACCTGCGCCCCGACGCGGTCGGTCGAGCCGACCAGCGAGTAGACCCCGCGGATCGCCGGGTAGGCGCGCTCCATCGTCAGCTTCGTCCAGTCCCCCTTCGCCCCGACCAGGTACATCGGCCGGGGCGCGCAGAGCGCCGCGAACTCGACGTTATCCGTGCCGAGCCGCAGCCCGGCGGCGTTCTCGCAGACGCACCCGCCCTGGAATGAATCGGAGACCATCACCACCGGCGCGGCGACCTTCACCCGCTGGTCGAGCGCCGTGAGCAGGAACGTCTGCGTGCCGCCGCCCGATTCGCCCGTGCAGCCGATCCGCGCGACGTCCACGTCGGGGAGCGCCGTCAGCCAGTCGAGCGCCCGGATGCTGTTCCAGGTCTGGAGCGTCGGCAGGCTCAGGCCCCAGTGGCGCAGGCGGTCGTTCAGGAACGCGTGCGTGAACGGCTTGCTGTCGTTGTAGCCGACCATGTCGTACAGGAACACGACGCACCCGAGCTTCGCCCAGCGAATACAGCGCTGCTGGACCTCGGGGTTGATCCGGCCGTCCTCCCAGTGCCCGTGCGGACAGAGGATCCCCGGGACCTTGCCGTCGGCCTTCTCGGGCCGGTACAGGTTGCCGCTGAGCGTGAAGCCGGGAAACGTCTCGAGCACGACCTTCTCGATCGTGTACCCCTCGCGCTTCACCTTCCCGTAAACCTGGGGATGGAGCGGCCCCCGCGGGAACATCGGCCAGAGGCCGAGCGTGACGAGCATCTGCTCGCGGAGATGCTCGGCCCGATCGCGCCACGCCTCGGCCGTCGCCGGCGGCTGGAAGCCGGCGCCCTGCTGGTTCGTGCGGACCTCCACGCGCCGCCGATCGGCCGTCGGGGCCGCCGAGTCGATCCGCCCGCGCACGATGTCGAGCGACACCGACGGATGCCCTTCCTTCGCGGCGATCGACAGCAGCGCAGGCACAGGGACCGGCGTGTGCTTCTTCTTCGCCTTCTTCGCCTCCGCCGGCTCCTCGGGCCCCACGACGACGATCCGCAACGGCCGCCCCGGGGCAAGCCGGACGGTCCCGACCTGCTCCCATCCCGGCGCCGATGAGCCCGAGCGATCGCGACGCTCGAGGAAGATCGCTCCATCCTGGCCCGTTCTCAGCGTCCAGGCGTCGGTCGACGGCCCCCAGACGGATACGACCGCCTCGCCCGAGAACCCGGGATCGACCCCGCGCTTCGCCAGCGAGGGGAAGTCGCTGGCCGTGTAGAGGGCCGCCCTGGGCCGCGGCGCCTCCTGCCCGACGGCGACGGCCGCCATCATCCCGATCGCCAGCGACGCGATCATTCCCGAGCCAACGCCCATCGAACGGTGCCACGATTTCACGGGTTCGCCTCTCCGGACCAGGGACGTCGGATGCGACAATACGCGCGACCGGGACCGCGACGGCCCCGCCGATCATCAGGCCCCATCGTAACGGGCCGGCAAGCCGAGACAAGGAGGGAGCCCGAGATGAGGCCACCTGTCGGCCGCATGGCCCTGTCCGATGTGTCCCAGGGTCGGTATCTGTATCCCCTCACGAGTCGGGAATGACAGGCGTAGAGAATGACGTCGAGCCGCGAGCGCGGTCGGAAGGCGCTTCGGTCGATCACACGGGAGCGCGCAACGGCGACGGCTCCGGCCAGACTCCGCCCCGTCCGTTGGACGAACCGGCTCCGTCCGACGATCGGCCCGGCCCGGGGCGGGGGTGGCCGTTGGCCCCGGCCCGGCGGGACATGCGCCTGTCTCGACCGCCCGGGCGTCGGACGAATCACAATGTCGGCGCTCAGCCCCCCTCCACCGCCTCGCCGGCGACGCGGCGATCCCCATACGCGTCCCAGGTCGTGAGCAAGGTGCCGACCCCGACCCACACCGATTGCTTGAATTTGTCGGCACTTTAACGCGGATTTCCGCGGCCCGGAAAATAATTAGCCTTTCCGCCGGCTGGTCCCTGCGATTCCCGGGAAATCCTGGCTTCCTGGCCCCGAATCGTTAATTATTCTCCGGCCCACGCGACCCGGTTTCCGCCACCCCAGAACCGGCCGAGTCGGGCTATCCTTCGGCTCGCAGATGGGCTCGCACCCCCTGAAATGCCGCGTCCGACGGCCCGACCGCCCTCTTGCCTCGTCCGGCTGAACCGCTACCCTCGGGGCTCCGGGACGTCGGAAAACAGTTAACCGATGCGAGCCGACACCATGGACGACCAGCCCTGCAGGGATTACTTCCTCCGGCCGCGATCCCCCTCCCATCGCCGCTACGAAGCACTCCGCGCCGTCTTCATCGACGGGCGCCCGACGGCCGAGGTCGCCGCCGACTTCGGTTACAAGCCGGCCGCCTTCAAGGTCCTGATCAGTCGATTCCGCCACGACGTCCGTAGCCGCAACGGTCCCCCCTTTTCGTCCCCGATGGCCGCGGACGCCCGCCGGGACGGGCTCGCCGCGAGGACCGCGGCGGACCCGACGAGGCCCCCGTCGCCGATCGGCGGGCCCTCGACCTGACCGCCGGCCGCCGGCTGCGGACCCGCACCGCCGGCATCTTCCTCTTCCTCCCCCTGCTGGCCCGGGTCCGCCTCGATCGGCTCGTCGACGCCGCGGCCTACCCCGGCTCGGAGTTGGTCCCCGCCTCCGCCGCGATCCTGGCCCTGCTGGCGCTGAAGCTCCTCGACAAGGAGCGGCGAAGCCCCATCGACGACTTCAACTTCGACGAGGCCCTGGGCCTCTTCGCCGGGCTGAATGTCCTCCCCAAGAAGAGCTTCGCCACCGATTTCTCCTACCGTGCGGCACCCGACCGGCAGCGACGGCTCCTGGCGGCCTGGGTGAGGCGGCTGGCTCCGGTGCTGATGCCCGGCGCCGGCTCCTTCGCGCTAGACTTCCACCCCATCCCCTATCGCGGCGATGAGGCCGTGCTGGAGAACCACTACATCCCGGGCCGGGGCATGGCGCAGGCCAGCGTCCAGTCGTTCTTCGCCCAGGAGCATGACAGCCGAGTGCTCTGCTATGCCAACGCCAACCTGACGCGCGACGAACAGCCGGGTGAGGTCCTGCGGTTCGTCGAGTTCTGGCACGACCTGACGGGGCACGACCCGCAATGGATGTACTTCGACTCGAAGCCGACGACCTACGCGGAGCTGTCGCGCCTCAACCGGCGGGACGTCCATTTCGTCACCATCCGCTGCCGCGGGACGCGGCTGGTCCAGGCGATCCTCCGGCGGCCGCCGAGCGATTGGACGGCCGCAGCTATCGACATCACCAAGCGTCGCCAGAAGCGCGTGAGGTATCTGGAGCAGCCGGTCCGATTGCGCGACTATGAGGGGGAGGCGAGGCAGATCGCGGTGACCGGGTTGGGGCGCGAGGAGCCGACATTGTTCCTGACGAACCACTTCGAGGCGCGGCCGCGCGAGCTGATCATGAACTACGCGAGGCGGAACCGGATCGAGGACGGGCTGGGGACGAGCATGGACTTCTTCCACATGGACAGCCTGTCCAGCGAGGTGCGGCTGAACGTGGACCTCGACGTGACGTTGACGGTGATCGCCCACGGCTGCTACCGCTGGCTGGCCGGCCGACTGAAAGGCTTCGAAAGGCGAAGCCGAAGCAGCTGTATCGCAAGTTCGCGAAGACGGGCGGGTCGATCGAGGTGGCAGCGGACCGGACGTTGCGGGTGCGGTTCGACCGGCGCAGGCACAACCCGATCCTGTACGCAGCCGCCCTCGACGGCGACTGCCCGCCGATCCCCTGGCTGGGTGGTTACCGGGTCGAGTTCCAGTATCGGTGACCGCCGGGACTATCGTCCGGGGGGGTTCCAGAAATGTCAATCGATTTCCCTCCGCGGAAATCGGCGCTGAACGAAAGCGAGAGGTCGAGTTGCACGCGTCGGTCCGAGCCCGCCGACGCAGATTGGACCCAGGTAGCGCCGGCCGATCCCGCCGAAGCGCGAGGTGTCGCTGGCTTCGACCCGGCCGATCGCGTTGGCGGCTGGGCAGCGATCATCAGCCTCTGTTCGGAGTCGGTGCTCGAGCCTCCGGCGCTCAGTCGGGGTTCATTTATGCGGCGCGCCAGGTTCCTGACTCTCCGCACCATTCCGCGGACCTTCGGAATGTATCAGTGCTTCCGCCTCGCGACGGAGGACGTGCGCTTCCAGCCAGTTGTGCAGGTGCAGCCCGAACTCCACTTCGGCACGGGCCGGCAGTCCGTCAGGGTACTGGTCGAGCCACGACTGGGCCTTGTTCAGCCAGTGGCGGGCCTCCTCGGCCTTCCCGACTCGCTGCTGCGCCAGGGCCAGCCACAGCCAGTTGAGCACCGCATTGCCGAGCCTGGGGTCGGCCTGGAGGCTCCGCTCGAAGAAGGGGACCGCCTGCTGGAATCGTCCGGCGCGGTACGACAGGGCTCCTTGCTCGGTCAGTGACCAGGACTCTCGGGCAGAGTCCTTGAGTTCCTTCTCCGCAAGGCGGCCGGGCAGCGACGGATCGGCGACGGCGTCGGAGGCCAGGGTGCAGGCGCGGGCCATCTGGTAGGACCGCGGGCCCCCCTCCTTGCCGCACCGCTCGATCATGCGGGCGCACGTCCTGACGTAGGCCGGGCGGTCGCCCGAGAGCAGTGACACCGCAGCGTACTCAAGCCAGAAGTCTCCGCTATCCGTCGGGCCGCGCATCAAGCTCCGCGCATAGCCGTCGACCGCCCGATCCCATTGTCGTCGGGCGATGTGCTCTCGCCCTCGCTCTAGCGGGTCGGCGGCGATACTCGCCGCCACGTCCGTCCAGAGGCGCCGCCACGGCTCGCGCTCGGCGTGGGGCAACGTCGCCAGTGCCGCCGGGTCGCGGACGCCGGCCAGCGCAGGGTCGGAAAGCCAGGTGGTGAGCGACCATTCCAGTATCTCGCCGTCGTTGCGCAGCCTGCCGGTCAGCTCCAGATTGGCGCGCAGCCAGTCCAGAGCCTGGCGGCGCTTGCCGGCTCGCTCCGGCTCGCCTCGCCGCGCATCCTCCGAGCCCCGGCCGGCCGCGGACTGAACGTTGGCGCAGGCGGCTTCATACCGGTAACGGACGAGCAGCCTCCGGATCTCGGTCGGTTTCTCGCCCTCCAACCGGACGGCTTGCTGAAGGTGGTCGATGGCCTCCGCCACTCGGCCCCGGGCGCGTAGAAGGACGGCCAGATTGGCGTGAGCGACGATGTAATTGGGGTCGAGTTTGACGGATTGCTGCAGGTCGCCGAACGCCTCGTCCACCCGACCCTTGCGGTACAACGCGATACCGAGATTGTACCGGCAGAACGCGGATTTGGGGTTGATGCTGACGCTCTGCCTCAGGTGTTCGATGGCCTCGTCCAGCCGGCCGCGGCCTTGCAGGGCCATTCCGAGGTTATTGTGGTACTCGGCGGTTCTTGGGGCGATGCTGAGGGCGTCTTGCCAGTGCTCGATCGCCCCGTCCAGCCGGCCCCTGGAGTAGAGAGCAAAGGCGAGATGGTAGTGGGCCACCACGTCCCTGGGATCGAGCCGGAGAGCTTGCTCCAGGGGCTCGATCGCCTCGTCCGCCCGGCCCATGGAGAACAGGATCTCGCCCAGGCCATTGTAGGCTGCACTGGAATCGGGCCGCAGCGCCAGGGCCGCACGGAAATAGCCGAGGCTCTCGTCCCACCGCCGCTCCTGGCTGAGCGCCCACGCCAACTCGAAGGTCACCCAGAAGTCGTGCGGGAAACGATTCTGGGTGGCGGTGAGCAGCGCGACCGCCTCCCCGCCGCTCTTGCGCGAAACCCGACCAAGCGCGGTCGCCAACTGTGGAGACAACTCGGCCACCCTCAGCTCCTTGGCGACGCGCGTTAGCCGGGCGGCATCCCGCCACAGCTCCGGCTGGCGCAGGCGGTCGCGGACCTCGTCCGGGTCGGCGCCCCGGGCCACTGCCAGGAGCCATTCCCGCCGCCGGAGGTCCGGAGTGATGCTGGCCCAGTCATCCAGGGCCGCGACGATTTCCCCGCGCACCGCCGAATCACGCACGGCCGACACAGCAGCCTCGATGTCGTCTCCGTCTCGACCCAGCCCCGCATCCGCGAACGCCGCCAGATACAGCGGCTCGGACTCGGCCGGGTCGAAGATCCCGTTCGGCTCCACGAGCTTCGCTGCCCGGGTGCGCGCGTCGTCGAGGCGCTGTGCCAGGATCACGTCGGCCCTGGCCTGGTCCACCTGACGGCGCAGGTCGTCCGGCCCCGCCCGTTCAACCCGCTGCCGGACCTGCCCCAGCAGTTGCAGGGCTTCGTGGAAGTGGAACCCCTTGCGGAGACTCACGGCCTGGGCCACGGTCGTGACGACCTCGTTGCGCAGCTCCGCCCTCTGCTGCACGAGCCACACTCCGCCACCGCTGACCAGACCGACCAGGGCCAGCGCCGTGACCAACAATGCCGCCGCCATCGGGTTGCGCCGACACCAACGCCAGGAATGCTCTCTCCAGCCCACGGGCCGAGCCTGGATCGGCCGGCCCTCCCCGAACCGCCTCAGATCGTCGGCCAATGCCGCGGCGCTGGCGTAGCGACGCGGCGGCTCCTTGGACAGGCACGTCAGGCAAATCGTCTCGAGATCGCGCGGCACCTTCGTGTTCAATCGCGAGGGGGAGACCGGCTCGTCATGGATCACCTGCCGTTCCGTCTCGGCCGCGGTCTCCCCCCGGAACGGCGGCCGGCCGGTGAGCATCTCATAGAGCACGGCGCCCAGCGCGTAGACGTCCGCGGCCGGCCCGATCATCCCCGCCTTGCCGAGCACCTGCTCGGGGGCCATGTAGCTGGGGGTCCCGACCCGGGCGCCGCTGAATGTTAGCGCCGGCTCTCCCTCGAAGTGCCGCGCCAGCCCGAAATCGGCAACCTTGGGGATGCCCTCGGCCGTGAGCAGGATGTTGGCCGGCTTCAGGTCCCTGTGCACAATCCCGGCCCGGTGCGCCGCCTGCACGGCGTCGGCCAGGGCGATCAGGAGCGCGGCCGCCTGGCGGGCCGGCTGCGGCGTGCCCCCCAGGAATTGCGCCAGGTTGCCGCCTTCGAGGAACTCCATCGTGAAGTACGGGCACCCCTCGTGGTCGCCCACGTCATAGACCGCGACGATGTTCGCGTGGTGCAGGCTCGCCACCGCCTCCGCCTCGCGCTGGAACCGCGTCCGCTCCGGGAGTCCGGCGTGCGCCCCGGTGAGCAGCATCTTGAGGGCAACGACGCGGTTGAGGCGCAGATGCCGGGCCTTGTAGACGATGCCCATACCGCCGCGTCCCAGGGTCGACTGCATGTCGTATCCGGGGAGCTGAGGGGGCCTTCCAACCGGCGGATCGCCGGGCGTCGGAGCGGGTCCCGGCGTCGGGAACAACGCCTCGACCTCAGCCTCAAGGGCTCGAACTCGCCCCAGGCGATGGCGGACCTGGGTCAGCAACTCCGGGCAGGCACGACACACTTCCTCCGGTGTGCGATCCGATTCGAGGATTTCCTCGAGCAGGCGTTTCACTCGTGGGTCGCGCGGCATCGCGGGGGTCTCCAAGTCTCCTCCCGTCGTCCCGCCTGCGAGATGTGGGCAGGAGTCCGCACCGATCGCTAGGGCTGACGCGGTGGCTCGCCCGCCGGCCGGAGGTCGTCCAACTCCTCCTCCAGGGTCAGTAACGCACGATTGACGCGCCGCTGCACCGTCTTGATCGATACGCCCAGCACTTCCGCGGCCTCGACCTGCGTCAGCCCCTGGATCCGCACCAGGCTGAACGCCTCGCGCTCGTCGTCCGGCAGGTCGCCGATCGCCTGGAGCATGCGGCGACCTTCCGGGGTCAGCCCGGAACCGCTACTGGCCGGGGACGGTACGAGCCCCTCGCCCAGCCCCAGGGCGGCAGGCTGATCATCTAAGCGGCGGGCCAGGTCATTGAGCTCCCATCGCATGTGTTGGTCAGCCAGGGCGAACAGCTGTCGGACGGTCCGAGGGTGGACATTGCGCAGCGCCTTGAGCAACCGCTCCGCCACGGCGCCAAGCAATTCGTCGACCTGCAAATTCAATGGGGGCTCCTGCAGGCGCGGATAACTGCGGTACAGCAGCCTGGCGCACAGCAGGTGCAGCCGGCGGACAGCCCGGTCCATCAAGGCGCGGACGATCGGCTCGGCGGGCGAACCCCCCGCCAGCTCGTCGAGGTAGCGCTGGACAACGGCGGTTGTTCGTTCGTCGTTCATGGTGCAGCGTGTTGATCCAAGGTCGCTTGCCTGCTCGACGATTCTACGGGACCAGGTGTCCTCCCGCTACGCTCAGTACGACGGCCAGGAGAGTGGGGCCGAGCGGCGGACCTCGCGGGTGCGAGCTTCCGGCTCGAAAGAGGAATGCATGGGCTCAGTGCCCCTCAAGTTGCCAGGAGCGATCGGGAGGAATTCGATGAGTGAGCAACCGACTGTCGCGGATTATATCGTCCGACGGCTCGCACGGGAGGGGATCACCGATTGCTTCGGCGTCGCCGGGGACTTCGCGTTCAAGCTCTGCGACGCGGTCGCGCGGAGCGAGGCGATCCGCTGGATCGGATGCTCCAACGAGCTGGGCGCGGCGTACGCGGCCGACGGCTACGCCCGCGTGCGGGGCTGTTCGATGCTCTTGACCACGTACGCCGTCGGCGAGCTGTCGGCGCTCAACGGTGTGATGGGGGCGAAGGCCGAGCGGTCGTGCGTCTTCCACGTCGTCGGCATGCCGGCGATGCGCAAGCAGCGGGTCCGCCAGGTCGTCCACCACACGCTCGGCGACGGCGAGTTCCAGAACTTCGCGAACATCTCGGCGCAGGCGGCGTGTGTCTCGGCAGTGATCACTCCCGATAACTGCGCCCACGAGATGGAGCGGCTGATCGCCACGGCGAGGGCGGAGAGCCGGCCCGCCTACATCCTCGTCGCCGCCGATTATGCCGTCACCCCGGTCAACGGTCCGACGCCGGCCCCATACCCGAAGCCAGCCAGCGGTCCCGACCTGGCCAGGGCCGTCGCGGCCATCGCCGAGCGGATCGAGGCCGCCCGTTCAATGGCCGTCCTCCCGGCATTCACGGTCGCGCGATTCAAGCTCCAGGACAGGCTCCGGGCGCTGATCGAGGCGCTGGGCTGCCCGTTCGCCGCGATGGCGATGGACAAGGGGGTCCTGTCGGAGTCCCATCCCCAGTTTGTTGGGATCTATGCCGGAGCCGCCTCGCCCCCCGCTGTCCTCGATGCGATCGAAGGGGCCGACCTTGTCATCGACGCGGGCGGCGTCAGCTTCCACGAGATCAACACGGCCGCCTACACGAGCTGCATCGATCCCGCGAAGCTCGTCACCATCGGGGTGGATCACGTCCGGATCGGGGATCGGATCCATAACCCCGTGCGGATGGGCGACGTCTTCGACGGCGTGGCCGCAGCGGTCAAGAAGACGTTCAGTTACGCAGCGGGGCCGAGAGAAGTGCCGCCGAGGCCCGGAGGCAAGCCGGACGACCCGATCACCGCGCTAACCATGTATCCCCGGTTTCGGGACTTCCTGAAGCCACGCGATCGAATCGTCCTCGAGAGCGGCAGCATGTCTTCCGGAATGGTCCCGCACCCGATTCCCGAGGGCGCGGAGGTGCAGCTCCAACCGCTCTGGGGCTCGATCGGGTGGGCCACCGGGGCCGCGCTCGGCATCGCGCTGGCCGACCCGTCGCGACGGACCGTGCTCTTCACCGGCGAGGGCTCGCACCAGATGACTGCCGCTGAGCTCGGGACGATGGGGCGCAACGGGCTGAAGCCGGTCCTTTTCGTCCTCAACAACGGGGGCTACATGGTCGAGCGGGCGCTCGAGGCGGATCCGGACTGGGTCTACAACGACCTGGCCCCCTGGAACTATCACACGCTGCCCGCCGCCCTGGGGTGCCGGGGCTGGTTCACGGCGAAGGTCGCGACGCTCGGCGAGCTCGACGCCGCGCTGGACCGGGCTGCCAACGGCGAATCGGCGAGCTACATCGAGGTGGTGGGCGGCCGATTGGACTTCCCGGCGGGACTCGCGGCGGCCAATCGGCGGCTCGACGCCCTGTACGGGAACGGCTAGGTAATTGTGCGGGAGCTAACCGATGAGAAGCATTGAGCCGGTGCTCGACGTGCGGTCGTCGCCCGCCTGGCCTCCGGCGAACCGCGAGACGGCCTGCATGTTGCCGCCGCTCGTGATGGGCATCCTCCTGGGGGTTCCCCTGGTGGCGGTCGCCCCGGACGAGCGACTGGTGTCGGCATGGTGGCGTTCCGAGTCGCCGAGATCCGTCGATCGCCCGGCGCGGATTGCGGAGGGTCTATCCCTACGGCATCACTACGAGCGGGGGAAGATCCCCGTCATCCTCGTCCACGGCCTCTGGGGAACCGAGCGGATGTGGGACCGGATGATCCGGGACCTCGAGTCCGACGAGGAGCTTCGCGGCCGATACCAGTTCTGGACCTTCGGCTATGCGACGGGCGACTCGATCCCGTTCTCGGCCCTGCGACTCCGGAGGGCGATTCGCCGGGCGCGGCAGGCCCTCGACCCCGGCGGCACCGACGAGGCCTTCGACCGAATCGTGGTCGTCGGTCACAGCCTCGGGGGGCTGGTGGCGAAGATGACCGCGCGGACGACCGGGTTGCGACTCTGGGAGACGGTCAGCACGAAGCCTCTCGATCGGATGTCTGGCGCGGCGGTGGACGTCGGCCTCATGCGCGAGGCATTCGTCTACGAGCGCCTGCCGGAAGTGCGGCGCCTGATCTTCATCGCGACCCCCCATCGGGGCAGCCCGCTTGCACGCGGCGTGCTGGGCGACCTGGGGAACCGAATCTGCCGGGCAACGGGCGGCGCCGGCGACATCCGGCGGAGGCTGCTCTCCGGCAACGACGCCGGATTCTTCGGACCGGCGTTCCGCGCGACCCCTTCAACCAGCGTCGGAGAACTCGAGCCGGACAGCCCGCTGCTTGCGGCCCTGATCGAGCTCGGGATCGACCCCGCCGTGGACTTTCATTCGATCATCGCTTCGCGCGGGCCGGGGACCGGCGACGGCATCGTCCCGCTTGCGAGTGCCCGCCTCGACGGTGTCGAGTCGGAGCTCGTCGTCCGCGCGGGGCACGTCTGCCTCGAGGAACGGGAAGTGATCCGGGAAGCCGCCCGCATCCTCGCCGAGCACGCCGGAATCGCTGCCAGGGAATCGTGTCTTCGACCCTCACCATCACCAGACGAGGAAGCCAAGCCATGACACCATTGCGAGAAATCCCTCTGAAGGTTGCCAGTCTTCTGGTAAGATCCCTGGGCGTCGACGAGGATCACGTCGTGCCGTCAGCGACCCTCCACGGCGACCTGGGCGCGGAGTCGATCGACTTATTGGATATTGTCTTCCGCCTCGAGCGCGAGTTCGGGATCAAGGTCCCGCGGGACGAGCTGTTCCCCGACTCGATCCTCGAGGGGCGGGCCGAGTTCGTGCAGGACGGCCTGGTCACCGATCGAGGGCTGGACGAGCTGCGATTGCGGATGCCCTTCGCCGACCTGACCGGCTTCGAGGGCGACCGGCGTTTCGTCGCCGTCGCCGACCTGTTCACGGTCGACCTACTCGTCCGGTACGTCGGATGGAAGCTCGGTCGAGGCGGCCGCCCGGCGCCGGACGACCGCACGGACGCGACGCTCGGGTGCCCGTCGCCGGCCCTGCAACAGCCGCTCGACCCAGCTTGTTAATCGGCCCCGTATCCGATCCGATCGGAGGGAATCATGAGCACGCTCGCACCGGCCCAGCCTCCGTCGAGCGGCGAGCCCCGGGTGGAAACGTCCGCCGCGGCGGACCGATCCGAGGGCCGTCGGCGCAGGCTCCATTCCGGCCGCCTGATCGCCCTCGCCGCGGCTGTCGCGGTCGTGGCGGTCGGCATAATCGCGGTGATCACCTGGGTGGAAGACCGTCGGACCCATTCGATCACCGACGATGCCTTCGTCGAGGCCCATATCGTCAACGTCGCCCCGCAACTGGTCTCCGGCCGGGTCGTCCGCTTCCTGGCCGACGAGGGCGACCACGTCGTCAAGGGCCAGGTCCTTGCGGAGATCGACCCGATCCCCTACCGCGACAGGGTCAACGTCGCCCGGGCCCAGGTCGATTCCGCGCTCGCCGAGCTGGACCGCCAGCGCGCCGACCTGGCCCGGAACCGCAAGGAAGTCCCGATCCAGATCGAGATCGCGCGGCGTACGTTCGCCTCCTCCGAGTCCGACCGGGCGAAGGCCGAGGAGTCGCTCAGGCTGACCGTGGACGATGTGGACAAAGGGATCGACGAGGCCCGCGCCGAGCTGAAGGCCGTCCAGGCCGACCTGATCCTCGCACTGGCGGACCACGCCCGGATCTCGAACCTGGAGAGCCGCGGATCGGCGACCCGGCAGGAGCTCGATCAGATGGTGCGTAGTCGCGACGCCGCGCGCGCCCGAGTCGAGCTCGGCGAGGCCCGCCTTGCCAAGGCGCTGTCCTCGCGGACGCAGGTCGACGTCGGTCGCCGCACTCTCGAAGCCGCGCAGAAGTCCGAGCAAAAGGCGGCCAAGGGGATCGACCTGGCGGAGGTCGGCTACGACGGCATTCGCGAACTCGAGCTCCTGGTGAAGGTCAAGGAGCGGGCCGTCGACCAGGCCCGGCGGGCGCTGGAGGCCGCCGAGAACGACCTGGCGTACACGCACGTCCGCGCGCCGGTCCCCGGCGTGGTGGTCAAGCGGTATCGGCACCTGGGCGACTACTCGCAGGCCGGCTCTCCCCTGCTGAGCCTGTACGACCCGGACCTCCTCTACGTCGAGGCCAACCTGGAAGAGGATCGCCTGCCCGGCGTCGAGCCGGGCAATGCGGTCCGCATCGCGCTCGACGCCTTCGCGGAACCGTTCCGCGGCCGGGTCGTCTGGATCAACAAGTCGACCGGGGCGCAGTTCGCCCTGATGCCGCGCAACGTCGTCTCGGGCGAGTTCACCCGCGTGGTGCAGCGGGTGCCGGTGCGGATCCAGATCGAGCACGACGACCGATGGCCGCGGCTCCGCGCCGGGCTGTCGGCGACGGTCGCCATCGCCCACGAGCCCGGCGATCCCTCCTGGGCCGAGGCCGCGGCCCGCGCGATGGGCGAGCTCGAGACACGATACAACGCATCTTCCACGCTTGCAGTGCCCGCGCCCGACGGGGACCCGTCCGGCACGGACCGGGCGGTGACGCCATGACGGCGCTCGGCGTCCCGCCGCCCCCGGCGACGGCCGCGGTTCCGGCGGCCGAATCGCCCATGCTGCTGGGACGACAGCACTGGCTGGCCGCCCTGGCGATCCTCTTCGTCCTCTTCACCCCGTACCAGACCCTCGTGCAGACCGTCATCACCGACGACGCCGTCCGCAAGGGCATCGAGGCGGACGAGTACGACATGACCTGGGTCACCGTCGCCTATGGCGTCGGCGTGCTTTACGGCCTCTTCGCCGGGATGTCGCTCTCGTTCCGGATCGGCAAGCGGTACACGCTGGTCCTGGCGATGTTCGTCTTCTCCGCCGGCAACGTGCTCTGTGGCGCGGCGACCGGGCTCGCCTCCCTGGCGGTCGGCCGAGCTGTCGAGGGGTTCGGCAAGATGCTGGCGATGGCGGTCGGCCGCGCCACGCTCTACAAGCAATTCGATCGGGCGCTGCTGGTGTCCATCGGGTTCTACGGCGTCTTCGCCTACTCGACGCGGCACATTACCCCGCTGGTCAACGCCTACCTCGACGTGTCTCTCTCCTGGCGGTGGATGTACTGGGCCTATGTGCCGGTCGGCATCGCGGCAGCGATCCTGGTCTGGCGGTTCATCCTTCCGGACCGCCCGGCGCGGCCGATGCGCGCGCCCATCGACTGGCTGGCCATCACGACCTTCGTGGCCTGGATCGTGGCGATCGTGTTCGCCTTCTCGTGGTATCGCAAATGGGGCGGCTGGTCCTCCAACATCTTCGTCGCGACCGTCGCCCTTTGCATCGTACTGCCCGTGGGGCTGGCGGCATGGCTGGGGTCGGGCCTGAGCCCCGACGAGCACCTGAAGCGGATCCTCCGCACGCGGGTTTATGTGCTGGCGCTGGCGACGCGCGGGCTGATGCTCCTGCACATGGTGGCCGTGTTGACGATCGTCGGCATGTATTGCACCGAGCTGCGCGGCTACCCGCGGATCACGGCGGGTTGGCTGATGGTGCCGACCTCGGTGACGATGGCGACGACCACCTTCCTGACGACCTGGTTCTACCGCCGGTCCTTGCGTCACGTCTGGCTGCTCGTCGGATTGGTCGGTGCGGCGGCCTGCGTGTGGTGGATGTCTTCGATCGACAATTTCACGGCCAAGGAACGTGTGGCGGTGATGCTGGCCTGCTGGGGGGCATTCCTCGGATTGATCCCGCCGGCGTTCCTGACCGACGAGATCGAAAGCATCGAGCCGAAGGACATGCTCTACGCCGGCGCCCTCGGCGTCGTCGGCCTGGTGGTGCCGATCATCACGGTACCCACGGCCACGGGGACGGTGGTGCGGGAATGGTCCGACCGGGCGCTCGACGTCTATCGGCACAACCTGAGCGAGAACCGGCCGGCGGTCGAGCAGGCTTCGGCCCGAGTGGGCGATTACCTCCACCAGCGGGGACTCGGCGGCGCCGGCCTCCAGCAGGAAACGAGCCGGGTGCTCGGTAGCTTTGTCACGGTCGAAAGCGTCGCCCACGGATTCCGCAGCGGCCTTCGATTCCTGAGCCTGATGATGATCGGCAGTGGCCTGCTGATCAGCGTCTCGCTCGCCTGGTCCACGCGGGGATTGCGGGCGCCGCAGGGTTCGGGCTACACCTGAAGATTCCCGCTTCCGCACACATCGACGACGCATCCCGTCGTCGGAGGCTTCGGGCGTTCAGGCATCCCTTCTGCCCAACAAGCTTCGGTCCGAGCATACCGGAGCACCCACAAGAGTTGCCGCTGGCCCTTCACGATGCGAATCAGCCTTGAATCACCTGCTCGTTCCCTCCCGAACCACTGCCACCATCGGCCCGTGAGCGCTGACCGGTCTCTTCTTCCCGGGGAACACGGCTACACGGCGAGCACCGCTTACGTCCTCTCACCTTTCTTACGTTTGTCCGACATGCCCCGTTGCAATCGTCCGGAAAACCCGTAACCTGGAGCGGGGCCGGACGTCGGGAGGGTTTCTCCGGCCGCCCGGATCGATCGAACGGGCGGCGTCCGGGCGCGGCGGGCTTAGTGCAAGAAGGGCGGGGCATGGCGGAAGTCACGGCGATCAGCAAGCGGATCATCGGCAATATCGAGAAGGTCATCATCGGCAAACGCCAGGAACTGATCCTGGCGCTGGTGGCCTATCTCTCCGAGGGGCACGTCCTGCTCGAGGACGTGCCGGGCGTGGCCAAGACCATGCTGGCGCGGGCGCTGGCCGGCAGCGTCGGGGCGAGCTTCAAGCGGGTGCAGTGCACGCCCGATCTGCTGCCGACCGATATCACCGGCGCGTCGATCTTTAATCCCAAGACCACCGAGTTTACCTTCCGGGCCGGGCCGATCTTCTCGCAGATCTTCCTCGCCGACGAGATCAATCGCGCCACGCCGCGGACCCAGGCCGCGCTGCTCGAAGCCATGGCCGAGCGGCGGGTCTCGGTCGACGGCACGACCTATGCGCTTGAGCCCCCGTTTCTGGTCATCGCCACGCAGAATCCCGTGGACCACGAGGGGACGTTCCCGCTGCCCGAGGCGCAGCTCGACCGGTTCCTCGTACGGCTGTCGCTCGGCTATCCGTCGGCCGACGAGGAGGCGTCGATGCTGGCGCGGCTCCAGCACAAGCATCCGATCGACGAGATCCAGCCGGTGGTCTCGGCCGAGGACATCATCCAGTGCCAGCAGGCTGTGCGCTCCGTCCGCGTCGACGAGAAGCTCAACCGCTACATCGTCGACCTGGTCCGACGCAGCCGAGAGCATCCCGACGTCCTCCTGGGCGGCAGCCCGCGCGCGTCGCTGGCGCTGTATCGATCGTCGCAGGCACTGGCGGCCGTGCGCGGGCAATCGTTCGTCACGCCCGACGACGTGAAAAGGCTGGCGCCGGCCGTGCTGGGTCACCGGCTGATCCTCAGGCCCGAGAGCCGGCTGCGGAAGGTCACCACGACGACGGTGATCGACGAATTGCTCGACTCGGCGCACGTGCCCACCGGCGCCGCGAGGGTCATGGCCTGATGCGCTGGTTCGTCGCGATCGTCGGCATCCTCGTCGTCGCGGTCCTCTTCGACCTCGGCCTGCTCGCCTGCGCGATGCTCGCCGTGCTGGGGCTGATGCTCATCAGCCGGTTTTTGTCGCGCGCCTGGATCACCAACCTGGAGGTCACGCGCGAGTGCAATCGGGTCGAGGCGAACGTCGGCGAGTCCATCGCCTTCGTGATCACCGTGCGGAACCGCGGCAGCCTGCCCGTGGCCTGGGCGCTGGTCGAGGACATGCTGCCGAAAGGAGCAATCGTCTCGCGGCCGCCGCGGATCGAGGTCAAGGGCCACCGGATGGCCGTCTTGATGCTCAAGCCCCTGGGGCGGAAGACGCTGAACTACCAGCTTCATTTCGCCATGCGCGGGTATTACCAGGTCGGGCCGATGGTGCTCGAGACGGGCGACCTGTTCGGGCTGCACCGGCGGTTCCGGATCGTCACCGATCCGGTGTACATCCTCGTGTATCCCAAGGTGATCCCCCTGCCCGGCTATGACATCGCCTCGCGGCGGCCGATCGGCGAGATCCGGCTGACGCACCGGCTGTTCGAGGACCCGACGCGGATCTCGGGCGTCCGGCTGTACCAGCCGGGCGACTCGCTCAGTCGCATCCACTGGACGGCGACGGCGCGCACGGGCGTTTTGCACAGCAAGATTTACGACGCCTCGACGATCGCCGGCGCCTCGATCGTGCTGGACTTCCACCGCGACAGCTACGCGACCAAGAACGAGCCGGGTCGATCCGAGCTGGCCGTGACCGCGGCGGTCGCGCTGGCGAATGCCGTGGCGCTGATGGGCCAGCCGGTGGGCCTGGTCACCAACGGCCGCGACGCGGCCGACCGGATCCGCCGCCGCGACGAGCTGGCCGGCCGCCGGGCCGACCCGCGGGCCGGTCGCGCGGCCGTGCAGCGGCTCGCCGCGATGCGCGAGGACGACGACCGGCTGCGCCCGCTGATCGTTCCGCACGCGCGCGGCCCCGAGGCATTCGCGCGGATCCGGGAGACACTGGCGCGGGTCGAGCTGAGCGACGGGCTCACCTTCGACCGGCTGCTGATCGAGGCCGAGCACCGGCTCCCCCGCGATGCGACGGTGGTCGCCGTGCTGGCGAGCGTCACGCCCGAGATGGCGATGGCCCTCGGCCGGCTACGACGCCAGGGATTCGCCGTCAGCGCGGTGCTGCTGGCGTTCGACGAGGTCGAGCGGATCGACTCGGCCGGCCCGCTGATCGCCGAGGGCATCCCGGTGCGCGCGCTCTCGGACGAGCAGGAGCTGTACCGCTTCTGCGAGCTTCAGCTCGTGACGCCGCTCTGACGCCCCGCCCGCCGGCCCGACGCCAGGTTCGGCGCGAGGTCCCAGCGCCGCCGGAGCCAGTCCGAGAGCCGCGCCTCCAGCCAGCGGCGGTCGCCCTGCCAGGGACGACGGCTGAGGTAGCCGAGGTGCCCGCCGTGGCGCACCAGCTCGAGGGCCAGGCCCGCCGGGCGCCGGGCGTGCAGGAACGGCTCGTGCGGGATGAACGGGTCGTCGATCGCGTGGACGATCAGGCCGGGGACGTCGATGGCGCCCAGGGCCGACACCAGGCTGCACCGCTCGTAATAATCGTCGGCCGAGGCGAACCCGTTGCGCCTCGCCGTGTACCGGTCGTCGAACGCATAAAGAGACCTCACCCCTTCGAGCCCCGGCGGCCCGAGGTCGGGGAAGCGGTCGTGCAGCCGCACGACCATCCCGCGGAGCCAGCGGACGAAGTTCCAGTCGTAGAGCCGGTTCTCCGGCTGTTGCATCCGACGCGCGCAGGCGGCCAGGTCGATCGGCGGATTGGCGGCGAGCACGCAGTCGATCCGCACGTCGGTCAGGGGTCCGCGTCCGCCGCCGCACTCGACCGCGAGCTTCAGGACGAGGTTGGCGCCGAGCGAGAAACCGACCGCGGCGACCGGCGAATCGGGCTCGCGGCGTCTGAGCCAGGCGACGACCTCGTGCAGGTCGTCGCTCCGGCCGGCGTGGTAGATCCCCCGCGCCAGCCCGAAGCCGCGCCCGGACCCGCGGAGGTTCACCCGCATGACCCGGATGCCCAGCTCGAGTAGCCGGGCCGCCATGCGGACGACATAGGGCGCCTCGGCGCAGCCGGCCAGGCCGTGGACCAGCATGGCCGTCGGCCGCGTCCCCTGCCAGCCGGGCGGCGTCGACTCGAGCACCATCAGCCGGTCGCCGTCGGGCAGGACGATCTCATGCGGCCGGGCGGCGGCGGCGAGGCTCGACCGCTGGAGCGGCCAGTATCGGCCCGCGATGGTCTGGACATGCCCGCTCCGCAGCCACGCGGGCGGGTCGAACGGGGGTAAGGCCGGGGCGGCATCCGCGCCGCCGACTCCGGTCCCTGGATTCGTCGTGAACAACATGGCTGCACTTCACCGCGTGCCGGGATGTCCATGAGTCGACCCGCTTCTCCGTTCCGACAGAGATTCGAGAGGGCCGACGGGTCGAGGCGGTCGAGTCGAGTCAAACAGGTCGGTCAGTTCGGGTCAACAACAGATGGGAAGTTCGCGGGCCGCTCCTCGGCCTTCGGCACCTTGGCGACCAGCCGGACCGGCGGATCGCCGGCCCGCCGCGCCCTCGAGCGCGGGGGCTTGCGGCCCTTCGCGCCGATGGCCGGCCGCGGCCCGTCGACGCCGGCGCCGGCGCCGGCGTCGGCCAGGTATTGGACCTTGTCGGCGGTCCGTTCATCGATCCTCAAGTATGGGGTGATCCGAGCCAGAGTCACCGGCCCGATCCCTCGCACCCGCGTCTGCAAGTCTTTCGGCGACCGGAACGGCCCGTCGGCGCGGGCCTCGACGATCCGGCGGGCCAGCGTCGGGCCGACATGCGGCAGCGTCTCGAGAGCCTCGGCCGTGGCCGTGTTGGCGTCGAGCACCAGCCCGCCGGCGACCCGCTCGGCCGGAGCCGGAGCCGGAGCCGACACCGTCGGCCGTACGCGATCGTGGACGCGGTGGCGGCCCGGGTCGCGGGCCGACACGGCCAGCATCACGGCCGACGCGATCGCGACCGATGCGAGCAGGACCCGCGCCCCCTCGGTCCACGTCCACGGCGGCATCGGACCGCGAGACGGGCCAGGCCGCTCCGCCGGGATCGCGGGCTCGATCGCAGTGCCGGATCTGGACATCCGTTTCGCAACCTCGGTGTCGACATCCTGTTAGGATAGATCCACGGAGCCATTGAGCCTACCGACGGTGGCGGGGCGACTGCAAGACCCTGCGGCGGAAAGTCGCCGCAGCGCAGGCCGGACGGATTTGACCCCGGGCATCGCGGTCGGCAAAATGAGGTGCGTCCCAAATCCACGATCGCATTTTCTGGTCGTCGCGAGATGGCGAGGCAGGACCGGTTCGCCGGCGATTTCCCGGGCAATCGCCGGGCTGTCTACAATGACGGACGAGCTGCCCCGATCGTCGCCCTGCCTGGGTGATGGGGTGGACTGGACGGGGATCGGCGAGCGGCCCTGGCTCGGACCCGAGGACGGATCGATTTCGAGCGTCGGCGAGCGGGGAGCCCGTATGGTAGCGGAGCGGCAGGCGGACGTCCTGGGGGCCCTGGCCGGCGGCGAGATGGGCCGGCTGATCCGGGCCCACGACTGGTCGGCGACCCCGCTGGGCCCGGCCGAGGGCTGGCCGCAGAGCCTGAAGGTCGCGGCGCGGATCATGCTCGGCTCGCGCTATCCCATGTTCATCTGGTGGGGCCCCCAGATGATCGACCTGCATAACGATGCCTATATCCCGATGCTGGGGCGCCGGCATCCCTGGGCGCTGGGCCGGCCCGCGCCCGAGATCTGGTACGACATCTGGAGCACGATCCGCCCGCTGGTCGACGCGGTGCTGGAGGAGGGGCAGTCGTGCTGGCAGGAGGAATGCCTGCTGGTAATGGAGCGCAACGGCTACACCGAGGAAACCTACTTCACCTTCTCGTACAGCCCGATCCCCGACGACGACGGCACCGGCATCGCCGGGGTCTTCTGCGCCGTGTCGGAGGAGACGCAGCGGGTGCTCTCGCAGCGGCGGATGCGGACGCTGCGCGAGCTGGCCGAGCGGACTGCCGAGGCCCGGTCGGCCGGCGTTGCGTGCGCGATGGCCGTCGAGGTGATGGACGGCAATCGGTATGACCTGCCGTTCGCCCTGCTGTACCTGGCGGAGGAAAACGGCCGGGGCGCGCGGCTCGCGGAAGCGTACGGCCTGCCGGAGGATAGCCCGCTGCGCCCGGAGGTCATCCCGCCGGGTGGCGCGGGGGCGCCGGCGCCGCCCTGGCCGCTGGATGAGGCCCGCCGGACCGGCCAGGGCGTGCTGGTCCGTGGCCTGGCCGATCGGATCGAGGCGATCGACGGCGGCGTCTGGCCCGAGCCGCCGGACTCGGCCCTGGTGCTGCCCGTGCGGCACTCGGGCCAGGCCGGGCCGGCCGGCTTCCTGATCGCCGGCATCAGCCCGCGGCGGGCGTTCGACGACGACTACCGCGGGTTCCTGGAGATGCTCGCCGGCCACGTCGGTACCGCGATCACCAGCGCCCGTGCCTACGAGGAAGAGCGCAAGCGCGCCGAGGCCCTGGCCGAGCTCGACCGGGCCAAGACCACCTTCTTCTCGAACGCCAGCCACGAGTTCCGCACCCCGCTGACCCTGATGCTCGGTCCGATCGAGGACGTGCTCGGCGACGCCGACGGCGTCGCGGCCCGACACCGCCAGCGGCTGGAGGTCGCCCATCGCAATGCCCTGCGGATGCAGAAGCTCGTCAACTCGCTGCTCGACTTTTCGCGGATCGAGGCCGGGCGGGTCCGGGCCACTTATGAGCCGGTCGACCTCGCCCGGCTGACGGCCGACCTCGCCAGCAACTTCCGCTCCGCCTGCGAGCGGGCCGGGCTGGCGCTCCGGGTCGACTGCCCCCCCCTGCCGGAGCCGGTCCATGTCGACCGCGACATGTGGGAGAAGATCGTCCTGAACCTGGTCTCCAACGCGTTCAAGTACACGCTCGAGGGCGGGATCGACGTGACTCTCCGCGCCGAGGGCCCGCACGCGGTGCTCTCGGTCCGCGACACCGGGGTCGGCATCGCGCCCGAACACGTGCCGCTGCTCTTCGAGCGGTTCCACCGGATCGAGGGCTCGCGCGGCCGCACCCAGGAGGGCACGGGTATCGGCCTGGCGCTGGTGAAGGAGCTGGTCCACCTGCACGGCGGCGAGGTCCACGCGCGGAGCGAGCCGGGTCGCGGCAGCGAGTTCGTCGTGTCGCTGCCCCTGGGCCGCGGCCACCTCTCCGCCTCGCGGATCGTCGCCGGGGAAACGCCGCCCGCGACCGCCCCGAACGCGGCGAGCTACGTCGAGGAGGCGCTGCGATGGCTGCCGACGGCCGGGGGCGGGAGCGGGGCGGAGGCCGAGCCGGCGGCCGTCGCGGTCGATCCCGCTGAGGCGGCCTCGGCGCCGGCATCGGCATCGGCCTCGGCGCCGGCGCCGGCGTCGGCATCGGCATCGGCCGACGTCGGCGACGATCGGCCGCGCATTGTGCTGGCCGACGACAACGCCGACATGCGCGAGTACATCGCCCGCCTGCTCGCCGATCGTTATGCGGTCACCGCCGTGCCCGACGGGCTGGAGGCCCTCGCCGCGGTCCGGGCGAACCCGCCCGACCTGATCCTCTCCGACGTCATGATGCCGGGGCTCGACGGCTTCGGCCTGCTCCGTGCCCTGCGGGCCGACCCGGCGACCGCGACCGTGCCGGTGCTGCTGCTCTCGGCCCGCGCCGGCGAGGAGGCGCAAGTCGAGGGCCTGGGCGCCGGCGCCGACGACTACCTGGTGAAGCCCTTCAGCGCTCGCGAGCTGCTGGCACGGGTCGGCTCGCACCTCGAGATCGCCCGGATGCGCCGCCAGGCGGAGGACGCGCGGCACCGTAGCGACCAGCGGATCCGCTCGATCCTCGAGAGCATCACCGACGCCTTCTTCGCGATCGGCCGCGACTGGCGCTTCACCTACGTCAATCGCCAGGCCGAGCACCTGCTCGGCCGCAGCCGCGACGACCTGGTCGGCAAGCACCTCTGGGAGGAGTACACCGCGGCGATCGGGACGGACTTCGAGGTCTACTACCGCCGCGCGATGGACGAGAACGTCACCGTCAACTTCGAGACCTACTACGCGCCGCACGATCGCTGGTACGACGTGCACGCGTACCCATCGCCCGAGGGGTTGGCAGTCTATTTTCGCGACGCCAACGAGCGGCATCGGGCGGCCGAGGCGCTGCGCGACAGCGAGGCCCGCTTTCGCGCCGTGGTCGAGTCGAACATGGTCGGCATCGGCTTCTGGCGCTCCGACGGCACGATCACCGACGCCAACGACACCCTGCTGGCGATGATCGGCCGCACTCGCGATGAGGTCGCCTCGGGCGCCGTCAAGTACACCGATTTCACTCCGCCCGAGTACTGGGCCGGCGACCGCAAGGCAATCGCCGACATGGCCGCGCTGGGCTCTTGCACCCCGTATGAGAAGGAATATCTCCGCCCCGACGGCAGCCGCATGCCGGTCGTCGTGGGAGGCGCCCGGCTGCCGCACGACCCGAGCCGCGGGCCGTTCTTCGCGCTGGACATCGGCGATCGCAAGCGCGCCGAGCTCGCCCTGCGCGAGGCGACCGCGACGCTCCGAAGCTTCTACGACACCTCGCCGGTCATGATGGGGGTGGTCGAGGTCGGCGACGACGACATCCGCCACCTGACCGACAACGCCGCGACCGGCCGGTTCTTCGGCGTGGACCCGGAGTTGCTGGCGGGCCGGAGCGCCAGCGAGCTGGGCGTGCCGCTGTCCTATCGCCTCGAATGGATCCGCCGCTACCGCGAGAGCGAGCACACCGGGCAACCCGTCCGCTTCGACTACCCGCACGACCTGCCCGACGGCCGCCGCTGGGTCTCGGCGATCGTGTACTGCATCGAGTCGCTGCCCGGCAGCCGGTCGCGCTGCTCGTACGTCGCCGAGGACGTCACGGCCCGCAAGCACGTCGAGGAGGCCCTGCACCGCCAGTCCGAGCGGCTCCGGCTGCTCTGGGAGGCGGCCACCGTGATGCTCACCACCGAGGACCCCGACGCGATGCTCCGCGACCTGTTCGCCCGCATCGCGCCCGAGCTGTCGCTCGACACCTACTTCAACTTCCTGGTCGACGACGCCGGCGACGCGCTGCACCTCGCCTCGTGTGCCGGCATCACCGAGGACCAGGCCCGGGCGATCTCCCGCCTGGAATTCGGTCAGGCGATCTGCGGCACGGTCGCCCAGACCCGCCGGCCGATCGTCGCCACCCACATCCAGCGGTCCGACGACCCGATGGTGCAACTGGTCCGGGGCTTCGGCGTCCGCTCGTATGCGTGCAGCCCGCTTCTGGTCGAAGGCCGGCTCTATGGCACGCTCTCCTTCGCTAGCCGAGGCCGCGACGAGTTCAACGCCGAGGACCTCGATTTCCTGCGTACGGTCAGCCACTACGTCACCGTGGCCTGCGAGCGCATCCGGCTGGTCCGGCAGTTGCGCGACCAGGACCGGCGCAAGGACGAGTTCCTGGCCACGCTGGCACACGAGCTGCGCAACCCCCTGGCCCCGATCCGCACCGGGCTCCAGGTCCTGCGCCTCACCGGCGACGCCGACGACCGCCGGCTGGCCCTCGAGATGATGGAGCGCCAGCTCGGCCAGATGGTCCGCCTGATCGACGACCTGCTCGACATCAGCCGGATCACCCGCAACCGGCTGGAGCTGCGGAAGGCGCGCATTCCGCTGGCGTCGGTGATCGAGAACGCCGTCGAGACCGCGCGGCCGCTGATCGACTCGCGCGGCCATACCCTGACCGTCAAGCTACCGGACGAGCCGGTGGACCTCGACGCCGACCTCACCCGGCTGGCGCAGGTGTTCTGGAACCTGTTGAACAACAGCGCCAAGTACACCGACCCCGGCGGACGGATCGAGCTGACGGCCCATCGGCGGGGCGACGAGGTGATCGTCGCGGTCAGCGATGACGGCATCGGCATTCCGGCCGAGTCGCTGCCGGGGCTGTTCACGATGTTCTCGCAGGTCGAGCAGGGCCTCGATCGCGCGCAGGGCGGACTGGGGATCGGCCTGGCGCTGGTCAAGGGCCTGGTGGAGATGCACGGCGGCCGCGTCGAGGCGTCGAGCCCGGGGATCGGCCGCGGCAGCACGTTCACCGTCCACCTGCCGGCCCTGCCGGCGCGCGAGCCGGCGGCCAACGGCATCCCGTCCCCCGGCCGGCCCGGGGCCGAACGCCGCCGCGTCCTGATCGTCGACGACAACCGCGACGGCGCCGCCAGCCTCGGTATGATGCTCTCGCTCCACGGGCACGACACCCGCACGGCCCACGACGGGCCCGAGGCGATCGAGCTGGCCGAGGCGTTCCGCCCCGACCTCATGCTCCTCGACATCGGCCTGCCCAAGATGAGCGGCTACGACGTCTGCCGCCGCATCCGCGGCGAGCCCTGGGGCCGGTCGATCGTCATCGTCGCCGTCACCGGCTGGGGCCAGGACGAGGACCGGCGCCGGTCGCAGGAGGTCGGCTTCGACCAGCACCTGCTCAAACCCATAGAGTTCCCCACGCTCGAGAAGCTGCTCGCGTCGCTGTCCCCGTCCTCCCCGGCGCCGTCGTGAGCCGCCCGCCTCCGGCGAGCCCCCGCGACGTGGCGGGCGTCATTCGATGCCGGCCTCTGCCTCGTCGACGTCGATCGCCTGCCGCGGGCGGGCGGACGGGGCGCGGGCGGCCAGGTCGGCGACGATCGCCTCGGGATCACGCGAGACGACCAGCAGGTCGAGGAACTCGGGCCGCATGAGCCGCTCCGCCCGGGCGTGATCGAGCAGCGCGAGCAGCGGGTCGAAGTATCCGGCCGTGTTGAGCAGCCCCATCGGCTTGTGGTGCAGCCGCAGCGCGGCCCAGCTCAGGGTATCGAAGAACTCCTCGAACGTGCCGATCCCGCCGGGCAGGGTGAGGAACGCGTCGCTGTGACCGGCCATCATCGCCTTGCGACGGTGCATGTCGGCGACGACGTGCAGCTCGGTCAGGCCGTCGTGCGCCACCTCGCGGGTCGCCAGCGCCTCGGGGATCACGCCGATGACCCGGCCGCCGGCCGCGAGCGCGGCGTCGGCCACCACCCCCATCAGGCCGACCC